>DASXRW010000075.1:0-3327 GCA_036506355.1 Burkholderiales bacterium | reverse complement strand
ACGAACTCGCCGCCGATCTCGGCGAGCAGCTCGCCGATCGCCTGCGCGTTCTCGCGGCGCAGCGCCTCGCCGGTCAGGATCACCGAGCCGGTGTCGATCGCGTCGGGATGGATGCCCGCTGCGGCGTAGGCGTCGTCGATGATCGTGCCGATGGCCTGCTCATCGATGCGCACCTCGCTCGCGTACGGCGTGAGCGCGACCGGCGATTCGTACAGCGTGTCGCGGCCGACGACGAAGTAGCGGCTCGATAGATCCTCACCCATGCGCCGCATGCGCAGGCGGGAGAAGATCACCTGCGTGCCGGCCGAGCCGATGTCGATGCCGACGCTCGTCAGCGTGATGTTGTCCGCCTGCCAGAGCGCGTTCTCTTCGATGGGCCCCGTCGGACCGACGTCGTGATCGTGGTCGTGATCGGAATCCTCGTCATGCGTGTGCTCAAGCTCGCTGCCGTACGCGTGGTCGGCGAGCGTGTGCGGGGGTTTCGGCGGCTTCGGCTGCGTCATTCAGCCAGGGCGCGGGCTCGCGACGGGAGGTAGCCGAGGCGCGCCGACACCGCGGCCGCAGCGGCGATGACGCTCGGCACACAGGTCTGCATGTCCTTTTTGGTCATGCGCTGCACGGGGGCGGCGACGCCGAGCGCGGCGATCACATTCCCCGTGTGATTGCGCACCGGCGCCGCGACCGCGCGCAGCCCGTTTTCGCTCTCCTCGTCGTCGATCGCGTGCTCGCGCCCGGCGACCTCGGCGAGCATTTCGAGCAGCGCCTCGCGGCGCGTCACCGATTTCGGCGTGTGCGCCTTTAGCCCGCGCGCGATGACCTGCTTCACGTAGTCGGCCGGCTGGTAGGCGAGCAGCACCTTGCCCACCGCCGTGCAATGCAAAGGCGCCCGCGCGCCGACTGCCGCCGCCATGCGGATCGCGTGCCGGCTCTCCATCTCGTAGACGTAGAGCACGCTGTAGTGATCGACGATGCCGAGCTGCACCGTCTCGCCGGTCTTTTCCAGCAGCTCGCGCAGCTTCGGGCGCGCCTCGTTCGCCACGTCCATGCGCCGGCGCACCAGCGCGCCGAGCTCGAACAGCGCGACACCGAGCCGGTATTTGCCGGTTTCGCTGTTCTGCTCGAGGAAGCCCGCGCCCGTGAGCGTCGTGGCAAGCCGGTGCACCGTGCTCTTGGCGAGGCGCAACCGCGTGGCGAGCGTGGTGATGCCGAGCTCGTCCTCTTCGCCGGAGAACGAGGTGAGCAGGCGGATCGAATTGGCTACTGAGGAAAGGCGAGCGCGCGCCGGTCTTCCGTTCTGCGCTTGTTCCATGTCGTAGAAAACGCTTCCTGTATGCGGAACGCTATCGTAGCACCGCGCCCGGGCCGCGCATGCGCCGCGCGGCCACGTAGGCGAGGAGCACGACCGCGACGCTCGCGGCGCTCAGCATGGGCGCGAGGCTTGCCGGATATTTCGCCAAGCTGAACGCGGCGAGCCCAAGGCAGAGGAGCGCGATGGCGACGCTCATGCAGCGCGAAGCGGCCGCCGCGCGAGCGTCGGCGCCCGCGACGAGCCGCGCCACGAAGAGTCCGTTCGCGGCGTCGGTGAGCGCCATGCCGGCGGTAAACACCACGCCAAGAACCGCCGCAAAGAACCAGCCGGCGAGGCTTGCGCCGGTCATCGAGAAGACGAGCGCGTGGCTGATCGTGTCGAAGGAGAGCGCGAACGCTGCCCCCACCGCCGCGATCACCGCCGGATGGCTCGCGCCCGCGAGGCGCTCGGAGAGCCAGCGGCCGCGCAGGCCGACGAGCGGCACCGGCGCGCCGGGTGCTGCGCGCAGCACTGCCAGCAGATTGGCAATGCCGAGCGCGAGCAGCACGCTGATCGAGATCCATGCGCCGGTGTGCTCGAGCCAGCGCGGCGCCTGCCACTCGGTCGCGACCAGCGCGACCGCCACACCGACCAGGGTAACGACGACGCCGTGGCCGAGCGAGAAAAATAAACCGCACCAGCGTGAGCGGCTGGAGCGCGTGAAGCCGTCGATCGCGACCAAGTGATCCGGGTCGAGGCCGTGCTTGAGGCCGAGAACGAAGACCAGCGCGGCGAGGCCGAGGATGTCCATCATTTCTGGAGGAACAGGCGGTCCCATTCCTTGAGCCACCTGTCCTGCTCATCCAGAACGGTGGCGGAATCGACCAGCGTGTACTCGAACTGGTTCATGTGCGTACGCACCTTGGTGCTCACCGGCACGCGTCCCATGGAGTTGAGCAGCTCCTGCCCTTCCGGCGACAGCACGTAATCCACGAAGGCGGCCGCGGCTTTCGGATTCGGCGCGTTGCGCGCGATGCCAATGCCCTGCGCGCGTGCCACCACGGGCTGCACCGGCACCCAGTCGATCGGCGCGCCGCGGCGCTTGAGCGATTCGGCATTGGCGTTGTAGGCCGTGAGGCCGACCGGGATCTCGCCCGCGGCGATGAGCTCGGCGAGCAGTACATGGCCCTTGCGCACGTCGGGCTTCATCTCCGCAAGGCGCCGGAAATACGCCATGCCTGCCTTTTCGCCCCATTTCTTCACCAGCGTTGCCATCCATTCCGTGTCGGTGGCCTCAATCGCGATGCGCCCCTTCCAGCGCGGATCGAGGAACCCCTGGTAGCTCGGCGGCAGATCGTCGCGCTGGACCATGTTGGTGTTGTAGGCGACGACGAAGAAGTTGACGCGATCGGGAATCCATTGCCGGTGCTTCGGGATCGTCGCCGCCGGGATGTCGGCGAGATAGGGTGATTTCACCTCTCGGAAGAGCTGCTCGCGCGCGAGCATCTCCATCTCGGGCCCGTTGGTCTCGATTACGTCGACCGCGAAGCGGCGCGCACGCGCCTCGGTCAGCGCTCGCTGCACCACCTTTTCGGAGAGCGCGCGCCACACCTCGACCTTGATGCCGCTTTTCTTCTCGAACGCCTTGGCGAGCGGCCCGGACTCCGACGGCGCGAGCGAGGTGTAGAGCACCACGGTCGTCTCCTGCGCCCAGCAGGCGCAGGCCATGCAAAGAAAAAATGCGGCGAGCGTTCTCATCGTTGACCTGGGAAGGGCGTTATTCTATGGTCAAGCGCTCTCCCGGGAACACGGTTCCATATATCGGAAATGTCGACCAAGACCACCACCGCGGTCACGCACTATCACATCCAGAAGAAGCGCCGCGCCGAGTTCATCGAGGAATGGCGCAAGAACCGGCGCACGGTGATCCGCAAAGAGGACGTGAAGCTCGAGCCGACGGCGCGCGGCATGCGCACCGGCGTCTACATGGGCTGGGACGGCGACTCGCCGACGCGCTGCCTCGACGCGCTGGTGCACGA
>DASXRW010000074.1:0-7546 GCA_036506355.1 Burkholderiales bacterium | reverse complement strand
CAGCCAGTAACTAGGTTTTCAGGAACAGGGTGAGCAGCGGCTCGGCGCCGCGCTGCGCGCTCCAGTGGCCGTGCAGCGCGGCATCGAAGCTCGCGCCCTGCGGCACGAGATCCGCCGAGTAGAAGTGCTCGCCGGGCTTGAACACGCGGACCGTGCCGTCGCGCAGCCCGATCTCCATCTCGCCGCGCAGGATGAACACCCATTGCGCGTTCGGCGTGCAGTGCCACTGGCTGCGGAAGCCCACCGGGCTGTGGCGCAGCTGATAGCCCGAGGACGGGAAAATCTTCGACAGCATCGCCTGCGGATTTCCTTCGGTGAGCGCGACGTCCTCGTCCCTGAACTTCGCGCGCCCGTCGCGATCGGTGAACAGCACCACCTTGCGAAACGTCATCATGCGCGGTATTTCTCGATCGCCTTCGGGTGCAGCGCCATGCCGTGCCCCGGTTTGTCGGGAATGCGGATCAGGCCGTCCTTGCACTCGGGCAGCTCCTCGAACAGATCGGGCGGCGCCCAGTCCATGAATTCGACGAGGAAGCCGTTGGCGAGCGCGCCGACGACATGGATGGAAATCTCGTGGATGAGGTGCGGCGTGAGCGCGACGCCGTGCGCGGCGGCCAGCTTGCCGATGCGCAGGGTTTCCGAAAAGCCATTGGCCCGGCACACATCCGGCATCAGATAGCGCGCGGCCTTGCGGTCCAGAAGCTGCTTGAACTCCCAGCGCGTGTAGTGGTTCTCGCCGGCCGCGACCGGGATGCGGATCGAGTGCGCCACCTCGGCCATGCCGTCATAGTCGTCGGCGAGCACCGGCTCCTCGTACCAGACCAGATCGAACTCCTCGAGCAGGCGCGCCTGCTGCAGGTTGCCGAGCACGTCGCGCCCCTGGTTGACGTCCACCATCATGCGCACGCCCGGGCCGAGCGCCTTCTTCACCGCGCCGACGCGGCTCGCGTTCACCGCCGGATCGGGATGGTGGATCTTCATCTTGTAGTACTTGCAGCCGTAGCCCGCGTACTTCTGCGCCTCGGCGATCAGGTCCTCGACGCTGTACTTCGCCCAGCCGCCGCTGCCGTACGCGGGGATGCGGTCGCTGACCGCGCCCCAGAGCTTGTAGAGCGGCAGCTTCGCGCTCTTGCCCACGATGTCCCAGAGGCCGATGTCGAGCGCCGACAGAGCGTAGGCGGCGACGCCCTGCTTCCTGATTCCCATGTCGACGCGGAACATTTTTTCCCACAGCCGCTCGACGTAGAGCGGATCCTCGCCGAGGAGCGCAGGTTTGAGTCGCGTGTCGAGATAAGTCAGCACCGCCTCGGCGCCGCCGCCGTTGAAGACGAGGCTATAGCCCAGGCCGCGCAGGCCTTCGTCGGTCGCGATCTGCGCGATGACGAGCTTGTGGCTCGGGTACTGCAGCGCCATCGGCTTTGGCGTCGGCACCGTCAGGAGGGCAGTATCGATGGAGGTGATCTTCATGGCCCACGGATGCTACAACGGCCCGATGCTTGCTCGGCTCCGGGTACCCTTTTCTAGGAGGATCCATGAAACTTCTGATGATCGTTGCCGCATCCCTTGCCTTGGCGCTTGCCGGCTGCAATCGCGACCAGTCCAGCGCCGGCCGCACCGCGCAACCGAAGGCGCCGTCGTCCGCAGCGGGCGGCTCGTCCATGCCGCAGACGCCGAGCGGCGCCACCACCGGCCAGAAGAGCGAAGGCTCGACCGACAAATCCACGGCGCCGAAGCAGCCCGAGCAGCCCGGGAGCAAATAGCCTCGAGAGCAGTTGAAAGCCCGCCACGCGACAGCACACTGTCAGCGTGGCGGGACTAGCATTGCCAAGGGAGGAGGTTCCAGTGAGAACGATGCTCGCCGTTCTGGCCGCTGTCGCCTGGCCGCGCGCGCTCCCCGAGGAGAACGGCGTTGCAGCTCGTGCTCGGCCAGGTCGCCGGCATCGCGGTCGACGAGCGGAACGGGCATGTCTGGATCATCCACCGCCCGGCGACGCTGCTCGCGGACGAATGGAACTCTAAAGAGTCGCGCCCGGTGACGCATCGGTGCTGCAAGTCGGTGCCGCCGGTCGCGGAGTTCGATGCGACGGGCAAATACGTGCGCGGCTGGGCGCCGGCTGCGGATCCGCGCATGCAATGGCCGAAAAGCGAGCATGGGATCTACATCGATCCGGAAGGGAACGTCTGGCTCGCCGGCAACGCCGAGGAGGACAACCAGATCCTGAAGTTCACGCCCGAGGGCAAGTTCCTGATGCAGATCGGCCGCGCCGGAAAGTCGGAAGGCTCCAACAGCCGCACGCAGCTCGGCCGGCGGCGCACATGGTGATGGATGCGAAGAACCAGGAGCTCTACGTCGCCGACGGTTACGGCAACAAGCGCGTCGTGGTATTCGACGCGAAAAACGGCGCGTACAAACGCCACTGGGGCGCGTACGGCGCGCAGCCGAGCGACGACAAGCTGCCGCCGTACGATCCGAACCAACCGCCGGCGCGCCAGTTCGGCAACCCGGTGCACTGCGTGCGGCTCTCGAACGACGGCAGAGTGTACGTGTGCGACCGCGTCAACAACCGCATCCAGGTCTTCGAGACCTCGGGCAAGTTCCTGCACGAGATGCGCGTCGAGCCGCTGACCCTTGCCAACGGCTCGGTGTGGGACATGGTGCTGTCGCACGATGCGGCGCAAAAATTCATGTACGTCGCCGACGGCGCGAACGGGCGCGTCTACATCCTCAATCGCGCCGACGGCGAGCAGGTCTCGAGCTTCGGCCGCACCGGGCGCATGGCGGGCGAGTTCAAGTGGGTGCACAACATCGCCATCGACCGTCAGGGAAACCTCTACACCTCGGAAGTCGGGTTCGGACGACGTGTGCAGAAGTTCGTCCTGCTGTCGTTCTAGCCTCTACGCCAAATTCAGGCGGGCGCCACGCGCCCGGCCGCCCCGGCACTGTATAAAGGATGCATGAAAGCTTGCGAAATATTCCACGTCAATCACAAGAAGACTTTCCGCTGGAAGTGGCGCCACACCGCCGTCGACGGCCGCCCCGTCGAATCCAAGGAAAGCTACGCGCTGTACTTCGAGTGCGTCACCGCCGCGCGCGCGGCCGGCTACGAGCCGCGCAAGCAGCAGCGCACTGCGGCCGCGGCCTAGACTTTAATTTCTCCACGCACTAACGCTGCGCCATCGGCGAGCGCTTTCAGCTTGCCGAAGGCGATCTCGCGCGTGAGGTACTTCATGCCGCAGTCCGGCGCGAGCACCAGGCGTTCCGCGGGAACATGCTTGAGCGCGGCGCGAATGCGCGCGGCGACCTGCTCGGGCGTCTCCACTTCGTTCGTGCCGAGATCGATCACGCCGACCATCACGTGCTTCGGCGAGAGGCTCTCGAGGATCGCGAGATCGAGCCGCGGCTGCGCCGCCTCGATCGAGATCTGCGATGCGCTCGTCTCCGCGAGCTGCGCGAGGAAGGAATAGCCAGAGGGCTTGTCCTTCACCGCGGCGGCGTAGCCGAAGCAAAGATGCACGACCGTGGTTCCGCCGATGCCTTGCAGCGCGCGGTTGATCGCTTTCACGCCATAGCGCGCGGCGCGCTCGGCGCGCGCCTGCAGCCATGGCTCGTCGAGCTGCAGCACGTCGGCGCCCGCGCGCTTCAAATCCTTCAGCTCTTCGTTCACCGCGGCGGCATACGCCATGGCGAGCGCTTCCTCGTCCTTGTAGTAATCGTCCTGCGCCTGCTGCGTCATGGTGAACGGACCGGGCAGCGTGATCTTGATTTTGCGATCGGTGTTGCGCCGGAGGAACTCGACGTCGCGTACTTCCACTGGTTTGTTGCGCCTGACCGGACCGGTGATACGAGGCACGACAGAGCGCGCGCCGGTGCGATTGATCGTGCTGCCGGGATGCACGATGTCGACGCCTTCGAGCGCGGTGGCGAAGCGGTTGGAGTAGCTCTCGCGCCGCATCTCGCCGTCGGTGATGATGTCGACGCCGGCAGCCTCCATGTCGCGGATCGCGAGCAGCGTGGCGTCGTCCTGCGCCTGCTCGAGAAATTCGGGAGCGATGCGCCAGATCTCGGGCGCACGCACGCGCGGCACTTTCGAGCCGAGCCGCTCGCGATCGATCAGCCAGTTCGGTTGCGGATAGCTGCCGACGACGGTGGTGGGAAGGACGCGGTTCACCGCGCGGATGGTACACGCGCGTTCAGGCCCTTCGTTTGCAAGAACCCTGAGTACTCACCGGAGACGCTATGAAATTCCTGACGATGGCCGTTGCAATTTCACTGGCCCTGGCTGCGGGCTGCGAGCGCAAGCCCATGACACCGCCGTCGCCAAAAACCGACAGTTCGTCGCCGATTCCGCAGGCGGCTGCAGGGTCTTCCACGACACGGGCGAACCTCGGAGCGCCGACAACGGCCGAGAAAAAGGACTTTCAGCAGCGCGGCGATGGCGCCGGCCCGCAGAGCAGTGACACAAAACCCACTATGAAGAACTGACGCATCACTGACGTATCGCGGGTTGAGATTTAACAATCCCGGCCCGATCCTTGCTGCTAACCCTTGTACCCCAACCACGGAGGCCACATGAGATTTTCAACCATCGCAGTTGCCGTTTCCCTCGCGCTTGGCGCATCGCTGATGACGGCGTGCGACCGCGGCGCTGACCGCTCGTCCTCGTCCTCGACGGCGCCCTCGGGCTCGACCGCAGCCCCGGGCTCGTCGTCCTCGTCATCGGCAGGCGGCACGACCGCGACGCCGAGCACGCCCTCGGGCTCGAGCTCCTCGTCGACCTCGATCGACATCAACAAGAAGGACCAGGCGAGTGGCGGGTCATCCTCGTCCTCGTCGAGCACCGCCCCGTCGAGCTCCGGCAGCTTGAGCGGCTCGGCCGGCGCCGGCTCGAGCAGCACGCCGCCCTCGTCCTCATCGAGCTCTTCGAGCCCGTCGAGCAGCACGCCTTCGGCAAGCGGCTCGAGCACGACCGAGGAAAAACAGCCGTCGAGCGGCGCGAGCTCCAGCTCCACGAGCAAGTAGTTTCTTTAGGAGCGTCTTACAAGGCCGCCCGGGCTCTGCCCGGCGGCCTTTTCATTTATGTGACGTGCACCTGCATCGAGCCGATGCGCTCGATCGCGGCGAGCATCACGTCGCCCGGGCGCACGGGGCCGACGCCCTGCGGCGTGCCGGTGAGGATCACGTCGCCGGGGTGCAGCGTGTAGAACGAGCTGCCCCATTCGATCAACTGCGCAGCGCTCAAGATCAAATCGCTCGTGTGCGCGTGCTGCTTCACCGTGCCGTTCACCTTGATGCTGAGCGCGAGCGCGCCCGGGTCGGCGATCTCGTCGCGCGTCACGAGCCAGGGACCGAGCACGGTGTAGGAGTCGGGTGACTTGCGCAGGCTGCGCTCCTCGGGCCCGCGGATCGTCATGTCGAGGCCGATGCAGTAGCCGGCGATGCAGTCCATCGCCTGCGCCGCCTTCACATTGCGGCAGCGCTTGCCGATCACCACCGCGAGCTCGACCTCGTGGTCGTTGCGCCGGTCGGTGTGCACGAGCTGCACGCCTTCGCCCGGGCCGACGAGCGAGCTTGGCGCCTTGAGGAACATGCCGGCCTTGTGGATCTCCTGCACCAGATTGCCGTGATGGATCCCCTTGTCGGCGAGCGCCTCCTCCAGGTGCTTCTTGTAATTCACCGGCGCGGCGATGATCTTGCCCGGGTTGGCGAGCGGGCTCAGCAGCTTCACTTTTTCCGCTGGCACCGGCTTGGCCGATTTCGCCAGCCGCTCGATCTCGGGCCGCAGCTCGGCGAGATGCGCGATCAGCGCATCGTGGCGCGGGAACGGATAGGTCACGGCGGGCAGCCTCGACAGCACCGCGCTCACGTCGCGGATGCCGTCATCGGCCACCAGGCCGAGGCGGTTGTCGTCGAAGCGGCAGATTTTCATGGCGGCGTATTCTATCGGGATGAAATTGTGCGTATTCGGTGCCGGCGCGGTCGGCGGGCACATCGCGGCGAAGCTCGCGGCCGCGGGGAACGATGTTTCAGTGGTCGCCAGAGGCGCGCATCTGCAGGCCATGCGCGAGCGCGGGCTGAAGCTCCTGCACGGCGGTGAAACCATCCTTGGCCGCGTGCGCGCCGCCGAGAATGCGCGCGAGCTCGGGCAGCAGGACGCAGTGTTCGTGACGCTGAAGGCGAATCTGCTGCCCGCGTTCGCTGAGCAGGCGCCCGCGCTGCTTGGAGCCGAGACGGCGGTGGTATTCGTGCAGAACGGCATCCCCTGGTGGTATGACGCGCGCCTCACGCGCCTGGATCCTGACGGCAAGCTCGCGCGCGCGGTGGCGCCGGAGCGCATCGTCGGCGGCGTGGCGTACTCGGCGAACGAGATCGTCGAGCCCGGCGTGATCGAGAACCACGTGCCGGGCAACAACATGATCGTGATCGGGCGCCCCGACCGCGCCGAGACGCCGCTCGTGCAGCGCCTGCGCCAGGCACTGGATAAGGCGGACCTGTACTCCCCGCCGCTCGACGATATTCGCCAGTCGATCTGGAGCAAGCTCGGCCAGAACCTGTGGACTTCGACGCTCTGCACGCTCACCGGGCTCACCGTGCGCGAGCTGCAGGAGCATCGCAGCCTCAAGCCGGTCGCCGCGCGCGCCACCGAAGAAGCCCTCGCCATCGCGCGCGCCCTGGGCGTGGCGGTCGAGCGGGCGCCGAAGCGCCCGAGCGGCAAGACCTCCTCCGGCGCGGCGCACAAACCCTCGATGCTGCAGGACTACGAGCGCGGCCGGCCGATGGAGGTCGAGGCGCAGCTCATGGCGCCGGTCGAGCTCGCGCGCATGGAAAAAGTACACACGCCGACGCTCGACGTCGTAGTGCCGCTGGTCGCCGCAAAAGCGGCCGCGAAGGGTCTCTACCGGCATTAAAATGCCTGACCTGCCATGCCCAAGGCAAGACAACTACAAAGGGCACGGGGGGAGGAACAGGCGGCATCACCGCTCGACGCAGCGTTCAAGCTGGTCGACTCCCTCGCCGTGCCTGTGTTTTTCAAGAGCCGCGACGGCCGCTATCTCGGCGTGAACCGCGCGTGGGAGGAGTTCTTCGGCATCAAGGGCGATTCCTTCATCGGCAAGCAGGTTGCCGACCTCTTTCCGCACGACCCGCACATCGCCGAAAAGCATGCCGCAATGGACCGCGAGCTCTACGCGCATCCCGGCCGGCAGAGCTACGAGATCACCGTGCGTGCGCGCGGCCAGCTGCACGACACGATCTACTACAAGGCGACCTACACCGACGCGCACGGCGAGATCGCCGGCCTGATCGGCACCATCATCGACATCAGCGCGCGCACCAAGGCCGAGAACGCGCTCCGCGAGAACGAGGAGCGCTGGCGCGCGATCTTCAATTCGGCGAACGAGGGCATCCTGGTCTACGACCGCGAGCTCAAGATCGTCGCCGGCAACCAGGCCGCCGAGCGCATCATCGGCCTGCCGCTGCCCGAGATCATCGGCAAAGCCGGATTTACGGCGATGGTGCCGTGCGTGCACGCGGACGGCACGCCCCTGC
>DASXRW010000073.1:0-27121 GCA_036506355.1 Burkholderiales bacterium | reverse complement strand
CATGCGCACCGAGGCGTAGAACTTGAGCGCGTTGCCGCCGGTGGTGGTCTCGGGGTTGCCGAACATGACGCCGATCTTCATCCGGATCTGGTTGATGAAGATGACCAGCGTGTTGGTGCGCTTGATATTGGCGGTGAGCTTTCTCAGCGCCTGGCTCATGAGCCGCGCCTGCAGGCCCATCTGCGGCTCGCCCATCTCGCCCTCGATCTCGGCCTTGGGCGTGAGCGCCGCCACCGAGTCGATCACGATGACGTCGACCGCGCCCGAGCGCACCAGCATGTCGGCGATCTCGAGCGCCTGCTCGCCGGTGTCGGGCTGGGAAATCAGCAGGTCTTCGGTCTTGACGCCGAGCTTCGCGGCGTAGGAAATGTCGAGCGCATTCTCCGCATCGATGAAGGCGGCGGTACCGCCGACCTTCTGCATCTCCGCGATCACCTGCAACGTGAGCGTGGTCTTGCCCGAGGACTCGGGGCCGTAGATCTCGACCACCCGGCCGCGCGGCAGGCCGCCCACGCCAAGCGCCAGATCGAGGCCGAGCGATCCGGTGGACACCACTTCGATGTCCTTGATCGCCTCGGCGTCCATCTTCATGATCGAGCCCTTGCCGAACTGCTTCTCGATCTGCGACAGCGCCGCGGCCAATGCCTTAGACTTGTTGTCATCCATTGCTGTACCTCTTGTTTTAGGTTGTCGGCATCTACGGCAGGCCTCATTTGAGATAAGGCTGGGCCAACACCGGATACTGTATAAACGTCCATGATTGTGGAACCGTTGACCGGCGCCTGTCAACTCGGAAAAACCCGTTAGGAGACAAAACGATGGCGAAAGTCGCGTTCCTCGGCCTCGGCGTCATGGGCTATCCGATGGCGGGCCACCTGCTGAAGAAGGGCGGCCACGACGTCACGGTCTATAACCGCACGGCGGCGAAGGCCCAGCAATGGGCGAAGGAGTACGGCGGCAAGCACGCGGCGACCCCGCGCGAGGCGGCCAAGGATTGCGACTTCGTGATGATGTGCGTAGGCAATGACGACGATGTGCGCTCGGTCGTGTATGGCGACAACGGCGCCCTCGCCGGCATGAAGCGTGGCGCGGTCCTGGTCGATCACACGACCGCTTCCGCGATCGTCGCGCGCGAGGTCCACGCCAAGGCAAAGGAAAAGGGCATCGGCTTCGTCGATGCGCCGGTGTCGGGCGGCCAGGCCGGCGCGGTGAACGGCCAGCTCGGCATCATGTGCGGCGGCGACTCGGCCGACTTCGAGCGTGCCAAGCCGGTGATCGACGCCTACGCCAAGATGGCGGCGCTGATCGGCGGCCCCGGCTCGGGCCAGCTCACCAAGATGGTGAACCAGATCTGCATCGTGGGCCTGGCGCAGGCGCTCGCCGAGGCGATTGCCTTCGCCAAGCGCTCCAACCTCGACCTGGAAAAGGTCATCTCCGTGATCTCCAAGGGCGCGGCGCAGTCCTGGCAGATGGAAAACCGCTGGAAGCCGATGAGCGAGCTCAAGGCCGAGGGCTTCGGCTTCGCCATCGAGTGGATGCGCAAGGACGTCGGCATCTGCCTCGCGGAAGCGAAGCGGAACGGCGGTCGCCTGCCGGTCACGGCGCTGGTCGACCAGTTCTATGCCCACCTCGAGTCGCGCGGCGGCAAGCGCTGGGACAGCAGCGCTGCGCTCATTCAGCTTCTACTTAAGGACTGAGCGGCTTCAGGTTACCGAGCAAGGTGGGGATTAGCTCGGTGACCGTCGGGTGGATGTGCACGGCGCGCTGAATGGTGGTGTAGGGACGTTTCGCGTACATCATATCGAGCACCGAGTGCACGATCTCGTCCCCGTTCATGCCGAGAATCGCGGCGCCGAGCAGCTCCTTCGATTCCGCGTCGACCAGCACCTTCATGAAGCCCTGCGTCTCGCCCGCTTCGCGCGCGCGGCCGACGCGCGCCATCGGCATCTTGCCGGCGAGGATGCGCCGCCCGCTCTTTCGCGCCTCCGCCTCGCTCATGCCGGCGCGGCCTAGCGGCGGGTCGATGAACAGCGCATACGCCTGGATGCGGTCGGAGATGCGCCGCGGGTCGTTGTCGAACAGGTTGGCGGCGACGATCTCGTAGTCGTTGTACGAAGTGTGCGTGAAGGCGCCGCGGCCGTTGCATTCGCCAAGCGCCCAGACGCCGTTCACGCTGGTGCGGCACTCGTCGTCGACCTTGATGTAGCCGCGCTCATCGGTATCGATCCCCGCCTCGCGCAGCCCCAGGTCCGCCGTATTGGCGGTGCGGCCGACCGCGAGCAGCACGTGAGTACCTTCGGCGATCGGCTTGCCGCCCTTGCAATGCAAGCCGATGACGATGTGCTTGCCCTTTTTCTTCAGTTCCATGCACTCGGCGTCGATGCGGATCTCGATCTCCTCGCGTTTGAGCACTGCGCGGATCTCGGCAGCGATGTCGTCGTCCTCGCGTGGCAGCAGTTTCGGCGCGCGCTCGACCACCGTCACCTGCGAGCCGAAGCGCCGGTACATCTGCGCGAATTCCAGACCGATGTAGCTGCCGCCGACGATCAGCAGGTGCCGCGGCAGGAAGTCGACGCTCATCATGCTGCTGTTGGTGAAAAAGGGAACGTCCTTGACGCCCGGCAGATCGGGCACCGCGGCGCGCGCGCCGACGTTGATGAAGATCCGCTCGGCTTCGAGCTCGCGCCCTTGCACACTGATTCGACGCCCACCCACGAACTTGGCATGACCGCGCACCAAAGACACGTGCTTCATGCCCGCGATCCACTTTTTCAGACCGTCGGTCGACTGCCGCACCACGTGGTCTTTGCGCCGTTTCACCGCGGCCATGTCCACGCGCACCGCACGAGAGGCGAAGCCGAAATCGCCGCCGCGGCGAGCTAGATGCGCGGCATGTGCGCTGGCGACCAGCGTCTTCGTCGGCACGCAGCCATTGTTGACGCAGGTGCCGCCCAGGAGCTTGCGCTCGATGAGCGCGGTCTTCAGGCCTTCCTTGTCCAGCCGCGCGCACAGCGCGGGCGCGGCCTGCCCCACGCCGATGACGATTGCATCGAAGCGTTCAGTCATGGCCTCTTTCTAAAGACGAGCAGGCGATTGTTCGCCGGCATGGCGTTGTCCTGTTCTAGCACCAAGCCATGCCGGCTGGCCAGAGCGAGGATCGCTTCGAAATCGCGCACGCCGCTTTTCGGGTCGCGGCCGCGCAGCCACGCATCGAATTCGGCGTTGCTGGCCGAAGTGTGCTTGCCGCCATAGCTAAATGGCCCGTAAAGCGCGAACACCCCGCTCGAAGGCAGCAGGGGACCAATGCCGCCGAACAGGCGCTCGACCTGCGGCCAGGAAAGGATGTGGCAGGTATTGGCAGAGAACACCGCGTCGACGTCGAGCTCAGGGAAAGGCTGATCGACGTCGAGCTCGATCGGCTCCGCGAGGCGCGCTGTCCGCGCTGCCTCGCGCCACAGCCGGATGCTCGGAAGATTCTCGGCGACGTCGCTCGGTTGCCACGCGAGATGCGGCAGCGCCGGCGCGAAATACGCCGCATGCTGCCCGGTGCCCGAGCCGATCTCGAGCACCGCCGTGCGGTCGGCGAACACGCGGCGCAGCACCTGCAGGATCGGCTCGCGGTTGCGCTCGCAGGCGTCAGAGAACCGTTTCATAGCGCAGCTGGACGATCCCGCTCGCATAGGCACGCGAGCTTAGGAGGCGCAATGGCTGGGTCGGTCCGGGGCCATCGAACAATGGGATGCCGGCGCCGAGCAGCACGGGCACTATGGAGATGAGGTGCTCGGTGATCAAACCCTCGGCGCGGAACGCGGCGGCCAGCTTGCCGCCACCGGCGAGCCACGCGCGGCGCAGCCCCCGCGCTTTCATTTCCGCGACGACCGACGCAGGCGTATTGCCATTGCCGCGGGAGAAGACCCAGTACGGCTTGCCGGCGTAAGGCCACTCGGGAAATTCGAGGCATTTCTCGTACGTCGCGCGTCCGAGAAGCACGGCTTCGATCGAGGCATAGAACCCCGCATAGCCATAGTCCTCGCCCGTTCCCTCGTAAGGCTGCAGCCAATCGATTCCGCCGTTCGGCGTGGCGATCAGTCCGTCGAGGCTGGCAGCGACGTAGTAGATGATTTCCAAGCGCCTCCCACGAGGCTGCGCAGCTGGAATGAGTCGTCGTCGCGGAAGAGGAAGGTCTCGAGGAAGCTGATCGAGCCCGCGCCTTGCAGAAGCGCCGCGTCGGGCGCGGCAAAAGGCGCGGCCTTGGCGACGCTTTGCAGCGCGCGCTGCACGAGCTCGGGGTAACCGTTGGTGCGAAGGACGGATACCGTGAGCGGCGCTCCCAGATTGTCGACGGTGATTTCCAGCACGACGATCGACTTCATCACTTCGGGCAACGGCGCTGAATAGCTCGTGGCGTTCGCCGCCGTGATGCGCTTCGCTACGCCGCGCTTGTAGTCATCCAAGGTTTGGGGCGCGCTTACGGAAGGCGGCGGCGGCGCGATAGCGCAGCCGGCCAGCAATGCGGCGACGGCAGCCAAAGCCAGCTTCCTCTCGTGCATGTCCCTCCCTGCCCGGCTACATGGTAGAGGATTTGCGCAAACGCCAAGTAGCCACGGGTCCAAGCAGCGCGCCCACGCCGAGCGTCGACCACGCCATGCCCCAGGCGAAGGCATCGGCGCTGGTGCGAGCGCCGCCTGCGAGGTCGAGCGCCCAGCCGAACACCACCGGGCTGACGACACCAGAGCCGAAGCCGATCACCGAGCGCACGGCATACGCAACGCCGAGGTAGTGCGCGGGCACGCTCTCGGCGAGCACCAGCGAATGCGTCGAGGAGTCGGCGATGCCGGCGAAGTTGTAGAGGCAGGCAAGCACGACCAGTAGCGCGACCGGCAGGACGATCAGCCAGCCAATCGAAAACGAGAGCGCAAGGCTGATGCAGGACCAGGTCAGGATGGTCTGCGTGCGGCCCCAGCGGTCCGCCATGGTGCCGCCGACGATCGAGCCCCCGATGTTGGCGACGTAAGTGAGCGCGGCGAAAGCGAGCGCCAGCGCCGCGGGGTTCTCATTCCCGTGCAAAACCAAGGACGCGGTGAGGAACGCCGGCAGCCAGGCCCACATGCCGAGGAGCTCCCAGTTGTGAAAGCTGTAGCCCCAGATCGACAGCATCCCGCGGCGGTTGCGCCACACGGCAGGCAACGAGGCGAGCAGCGATTCGCCCGCGGGACGCGGATGCACGGTATTCGGCGTGCTGCGCAGCACATAGATGCCGAGCAGCCACGAGGTCACGGGCAGCGCAGCCACCACCGCAAGAGCGCCGCGCCAGTCGGTAAATTTGAGCGCGATGCCCGCCATGCCGAGGCAGATCGCGTAGCCGGCGCTCGAGCCCGCGATGAGGTAGCCCATGGCGCGGCCGCGGCGCGCCCGCTCGACGTGCTCGTTGATCAGCGCAAGCGCCGGCGTATACGTGCCGCCCTGGCAAAGGCCGGTGAAAGCGTGCAGCCAGAAAGCCGACCAGAAGCCGTCGGCGAACAGCACGAAGGCCCACGGACTCGCGCAGGCGGCGATGCCGGTCGTGAGATAGGCGCGCTTCGCGCCGAAGTGATCGGCGATGAAGCCGACGATGAAGAGCGAGCTTAAGTAGCCGAGGTGAAACGCGGCCTGGATCATGCCGGCTTCGCGGGCGCTCAAGCCCCAGGCCTGCTGCGTGAGCGGCAGCACCGCCGAATACGCGACGAACCAAGTGGCGGCGAGGACCCGGCTCGCGCAGAGCGCCGCGAGCCAGGATCCCGACCCGGCGATCAAGCTGTCTGGGCGATGCGAACGGGTATGCGGCGCGGCCCGAACGGCCGCTCGAACTTGCCAAAGCGCCCGGCGATCGGCGTGCCGCAGTATTCGCAGGCGCCGTCGAGGCGCAGGTGGTAGCCGTCGATGCGGTACCAGTCGCGCTCGATCACCAGCTTCTCGCACGACGGGCAATAGGTCGAGCCGCCGGCGGCGTCATGCACGTTGCCGGTATAGACGTAGTTCAGGCCGGCGAGCTGGGCGATCTCGCGCGCGCGCGTCAGCGTCGCCGCCGGCGTCGCCGCGATGTCGGTCATCTTCCAATCGGGATGGAAGGCGGTGAAGTGCAGCGGCACGTCCGGGCCGAGGTTCGCGCGGATCCACTTGCACTCGGCGCGGATCTCGTCGTCGGAATCGTTCTTGCCGGGAATGAGGAGCGTAGTGATCTCGGTCCATACCCGGGTTTCCTTCACCAGGTAGACCAAGGTATCGAGCACCGGCTGCAGGCGCCCGCCGCAGATCTTGAAGTAGAACTCGTCGGTGAAGCCCTTGAGATCGACGTTCGCCGCGTCCATCTTCGCGTAGAACTCGCGCCGCGGCTCGGCGTGGATGTAGCCCGCGGTGACCGCGACGGCGTGCACGCCCTTCGCGTGGCAGGCATCCGCGATGTCCATCGCGTATTCGGCGAAGATCACCGGGTCGTTGTAGGTGAACGCCACCGACTTGCAGCCGAGCTTCAGCGCCGCGTTCGCGATCGCCTCCGGGCTCGCCTCGTCCTGCAGCCGGTCCATCTCGCGCGACTTCGAGATGTCCCAGTTCTGGCAGAACTTGCAGGCGAGGTTGCAGCCGGCGGTGCCGAAGGAAAGGATGCTGGACCCCGGGTAGAAGTGGTTGAGGGGTTTCTTTTCGACAGGGTCGATGCAGAAGCCCGAGGAGCGGCCGTAGGTGGTGAGCACCATGCGGCCGCCTTCCATCTTGCGCACGAAGCAAAGGCCGCGCTGGCCTTCGTGCAGCTTGCAGTCGCGCGGGCAGAGATCGCACTGCACGCGCCCGTCGGCGAGCGTGTGCCACCAGCGGCCGGGATAATCCGTCACTCGGTCCATTTGGTCACCCGATAGCGCCAGATGCGGCAGCGGCCAAGCCGCACATCGTCGGCGAGGCCCGCCTTGCGCGCGAGCTCGCGCAGGAACTCGCGCTTGTCGGGGATCCCTTCCCAGACCTGCGGCAGGAACGTGGCGCGCCGCCCGTCGGCCTCGAGGATGATGCCGTCCTCGCCGACGCGCAGCTGCGCAAGCAGATCCGTCTCGTCGGCAAAGCGCAAGGGCTTGGGCGTGGAAAGCAGCGACACCTCGACGCGCACGCTTGGCCACTCGGCGGCGCTGACCGCGGGAAAGCGCGGGTCGCGAAAGGCGGCGCCGGCGGCGTTTTCCGCCACGTCGTCGCCGAGCGGCCGCGCCGCCTGCAGGCTGCCGATGCAGCCGCGCAATGCGCCATCGCGGGTGAGCGTGACGAACGTGGCTGCGTTCTGCCTGAGCCAGGGCGCGTCGGGCCGGTGCGCGGCGCCCAAAAGCCTGGTCTCGATGGCACCGCGCGCGATGCCCAGGAGCGTCTTGCCCGCCTCATCGAGCGATACGTCCGTGCCGGGCTCGTGCAGCGCGAAGGCCGAATAGCCGACCACCTGTCCCTTGCCGCCGGCGGTATCGCCGGAATTGCACGCCGCGAGCAGCTTGATGGCGAGCTTGCGCTTCTGGGCGGCCGCAAGCAGACCGTTCAGCGGCGTCGCGCCGCAGGCTTCTTCGTGGTCGAGGTCGGTGGCGAAACGGGCGATGCGCGTCACGGTGGCACGATCGATCTGGCGCGCTTCGGCGTAGGCGTGGTAGTGGGAAAGGTCGGTGGAAATCACGATCAGCGTCTCGGGCCCGCCCCAGAGGCGCTCGAGCACCTCGGCGACCTCCTGCACGCTCGCGGCGCCGACCGCGAACGGCGCGAGCGCGAACTCGCCGAGCTGGCGCTGCAGGAACGGCAGCTGTACTTCCAGCGCATGCTCCTGCAGGTGCGCCAGATCGCTCGCCACGACCTGCGGCAGATCGCGCACGCGCGCGAGCGCGGCGCGGTCGATCGGTACGGTACCGAGCGGCGTAGCGAAGGCCTCGTCGGTCGGAATGGCGAGGCCGCGCACCGGCACGCGATGCACCGGACCCAGCAAGACCACGCGGCGCACGATGCCGCGCGCCGCGGCGAGCTCGTCATAGGCACGCGCGGCGATGGGGCCCGAGTAAATGTAGCCGGCGTGCGGCACGACCAGCGCCTTGGGGAAGCCCAGGCGCGCTCCCGCCTGCTCGACGCCGCCGAGGAGCTCGTCGAGCTCCGTCGCCAAGGCGCGCGCATCCCCGGGGTAGAACATGCCGGCGACAGCAGCATTTCGGACGGAAGCCATGCCGCTATTCTATTTGCTGGTGGGCTCAGCCTTCGCCAAGAAGTTCCAGCGCGCGCGCCAGCGCATGCTCGACCGACTGCCGGCGCACCGCCTCGCGGTCGCCGGCGAAATGCCGGGTCTCGGCGCTCGCCGGCTTGCCCTTGCGCGCCCAGGCGAAGCAGACGGTGCCGACGGGTTTTGCGGCGCTGCCGCCCGTCGGGCCGGCGACGCCGGTGATCGCGAGCGCGAGCGTGCCGCGGCTGTGCTCGAGCGCGCCGAGCGCCATCTCGCGCGCCGTTTCCTCGCTCACCGCGCCGAAGCGCGCCAGGGTTGCAGCCCGCACGCCGAGCATCTCCTCCTTGGCGGCGTTGGAATAGGTGATGAAGCCCCGCTCGAACCACGCCGACGAGCCGGCGACCGCGGTCACGGCCTGCGCCGCCCAGCCGCCGGTGCAGGACTCCGCGGTGACGAGCAGCGCGCCGCGCGCCTTGAGGCGCGCGCCGATTTTTTCCGCCAGCGCCTTCACCCGAGCAAGCGCTTGATGAAGGCGAGGCTGAGCAGGCTGTAGCCCGCGGCGAGCAGGTCGTCGAACATCACGCCGAAGCCGCCGTGGTAGCGGCGCTCGAACCAGTCGATCGGCGGCGGCTTGCCGATGTCGAAGGCGCGAAACAACACGAACGCGGCGGCCTGCCAGGCAAGATCGCGCGGCACGATCGCGAGCACCAGCAGAAAGGCGACGATCTCATCCCACACCATCGCGCGATGGTCGGCGACCCCGAGATGGCGCCCGGTGACCGTGCAGGCCCAGGTGCCAATCAGGAATAGCGCCGCAAGGATGAGCACCAGCAGCGCTGGCGCTATGAGCCCCGCCAGGAACCAGCCGAGCGGCCAGGCGACGAGCGTGCCCACCGTGCCGGGGCCAAGCGGCGAGAGGCCGGCGCCGAAGCCGAGCGCGATCGCATGCGCCGGGTGCGAGAAGGCGAACCCGGCCGAGGGGCGCGCGACGCTCACGGCCGCTCAAGAAAATGATCGTAGCTGCGCCGATACGGCATGGGCTCACCATCGGCGTCGCGCACCACGAGCTTGGTGTCGTCCCCCTCGATCGAGCCGATGCGGGTGAGCGGGAGGCCAAGCTCGCCCGAGAGCGCCTCGAGCGCTTCTCGGCGCCGCGGCGCGGCGGTGAACACGAGCTCGTAGTCGTCGCCGCCGGAGAGCACACAGTCGCGCTCGAGCTCGCGATCGCCGATCGCGCGCAGCGCCGCGGGACGCGGGATACGCTGGTAGTCGAGCACCGCGCCGACCTGCGAGCGCTCGAGGACGTGGCCGAGATCGCCGGTCAGCCCGTCGGAGACGTCGATCGCCGCGTGCGCGAGGCCGCGCAGCCGCTCGCCGAGCTCGACGCGCGGCTCGGGCTCGTGCAGCCGGCGGGCCACCTCAGCGATCTCGGGGCGGCGCAGCGCGAGCGCCGCGCCGCCGAGCTCACCCGAAACCCAGATGTCGTCGCCCGACTTGGCAGCGCTGCGGTACATCGCCACACCGGCCGGCACTTCGCCGAGCGCGACGATGCTGATGGTGCGCAGCGGCGAGCGCGTGGTATCGCCGCCGATGAGTTCCACGCCGTAGCGCTCGGCGAGCGCAAAGAAGCCCGCCGAGAACGCTTCGAGCCAGCCGGCATCGGCAGCGGGCAGGCCGAGCGCCAGCAGCGCCCAGCGTGGCGCCGCACCCATGGCGGCGAGATCCGAAAGATTTACCGCCAGCGCCTTGTGGCCGAGCGAGCGCGCCGCCGCGTCGGGCAGGAAATGCCGGCCTTCGACCAGCATGTCCGTGGTGACGGCGAGCTCGAGCCCGGCGTTCGGCCGCACGAGCGCGCAGTCGTCGCCCACGCCGAGCAGCGCGCGGTTCGGCGCCCGGTCGAAATAGCGCCGAATGACCTCGAACTCGCTTAGACCTGGAGTCGAATCCATTGTGAGAAGAGCCATTTCTCGCCGCTCGTGGGCGCACTACCCATGTGCAGCGTGCGCCGGTCGGGTGCGCCGTCCGGCGTGACGTTCCAGAATATCAGTGCATCGCCCTTGCGGCCCTTGAAGCCGCGCTGGAGCTTGGGGAAGTAGGTCTCGCCGTCTTCGTAGCTCTCGTTAAGGTAAATCAGCACGGTGAGCGCACGCTGGCCATACTGCGCGACCTGACGCGCGTATCCGGCATGCCTCACGTTCAGGAAATCGTAGTGCGGAGCGAACTCCTCTCCTACCGCGTAGTGCATGAGCTGGCTGGTCTCCAAAGCGCTCGTCGACACGCCGGCGAGAGCTGCGAGGCGCGCGCGCACGAAGGCGACCATAGTGTCGATAAGCGGGGGCAGCAATTCGGCGCTGCTGTTGGTCCGGGCGCCATCGACGATAGTCTCGCCGCTGTCCGGGTCAAGAGTCGGCGCGCGCTGCAGACGCGGCCTGCCCAGGGAGACCAGCCAATCGCAGGCGGGAGCGGAAATGAAGCGCTTGACCATGCCGATGCGCGGTTCGGCGCAGAGCGCGCGACCGGTGGGAACGTTTAGCCAGGCGGCCATGTCCACCGCCGCGCGCAGTCGCTCCCAGATGTCGAGCGCGGACTGCTTTCCGGAGGGGATTTCACGCGCGAGGCGCCAGTTCCCGACCAGCGCGGCAAGCTCCGCCTGTGCCGGCCGGTGGCCCTGCTCGGCGGCGACCTGCAGGTGGCGCAGCGCGCCCTCGAGATCCTGCGCGACGTCGAACCCGTACGCGGTATTCACGGCGAGGGTGTACGCGGACTGGGCTTCGCTCGCCACGGGCTACACGGGATTGCGCGCCCGCGCGACCTCATCGGGGCGCAGCCGGGCAGCGATCTTCTCCAGCACGCCATTCACGAAGCGGTAGCCCTCGGTGCCGCCGAAGCTCTTGCCGAGTTCGACCGCCTCGTTCAGCACGACCTTGAAGGGCGTTTCGGGATGCGCGGCGAGCTCGAACGCGCCGATGTAGAGAATCGAGCGCTCCACCGGCGAGAGCCTCGCGAGATCGCGGTCGAGGTGCGGCACGATGAGGCCCTGCAGCTCGGTCACGCGATCGCGCACGCCGGCGACCAGCGCCTCGACGAACGGCCGGTCGCCCTTGTCGAAGCCTTCCAGGCCGCGCGCTTCCTCCATCGGATCGCCGCCCGAGAGCTGCCAGGCATAAAGCGCCTGCAGGGCGATTTCGCGCGCCTGGCGCCTAGCGGTCTTCATGCTGCTGCTTTCTGAGCGTAGCCCGCAGTTTTGCCATTTCCACAGCGACACGCACCGCCTCGGCGCCCTTCTCGAGCCGTGCCTCGGCCTGCGCCTCGTCCTCGGTCGTGAGTATCCCGTTAGCAATCGGCAGGCCGCACTCCAGCGCCACCTCCATGACACCGCGCGCCGATTCGTTGGCGACGACCTCGAAGTGATAGGTCTCGCCGCGGATCACGGCGCCGATGGCGACCAGCGCATCGAAGTGCCCGCTCTGCGCCATCCACTGCAGCGCGACCGGGATCTCGAGCGCACCGGGCACCGACACGACCGAGGATTGGGCGCCGAGCTTTTTCGCCTCGCGCTGCGCACGTTCGAGCAGCTTGGACGCCAGCGCATCGTTGAAGCGGCTCGCGACGATGCCCAGGCGCATTACGATGTCCGCATCACTTTCTTAGGTTCGCTCGGGCGCGCGGCTCACGTAGCCGGTGACTTCGAGGCCGAAGCCCGCCATGCTCGGCATCTTGCGCGGCGCGGCCATGAGTCGCATGCGGCCGATGCCGAGATCGCGCAGGATCTGGGCGCCGATGCCGTAGAGGCGCAAGTCCATGCGGCGCCCGGTGCGCGGCCCGGACTCTTCCCGACGGTCGGCGAGCCGCGCCTCCAGGGCCTGCGTGCTCTGCGTGCAGTTGAGCAGCACCATCGCCCCGGTGCCGGCAGCGCGGATCGCGGCGAGCGCTTCACCGACGCCCCAGGAGTGCGTGCCCGGGCCCGCGTCGAGCAGATCGAGGAGCGAGAGCGGCTCGTGCACGCGCACCAGCGTTTCCTTGTCGCGCTTCGGGCTGCCCAGCACAAGCGCCAAGTGGATCGAGCCGAGCGCGCGGTCGCGGTAGGCGACGAGGCGAAAGAGGCCCCAAGCGGTTTCGATGTCGCGCTCGAGGGTGCGCTGCACGAGAGATTCGTTGCGGCTGCGGTACTCGATGAGATCGGCGATGGTGCCGATCTTGAGCTGGTGCTCGGCGGCGAACAGCATGAGATCGGGTAGGCGCGCCATCGCTCCGTCGTCGCGCATGATCTCGCAGAGCACCGCGGCCGGCGTGAGCCCGGCAAGCCGCGCGAGATCGCAGCAAGCCTCGGTATGACCGGCGCGCACCAGCACGCCGCCCGGCTGGGCGATGAGTGGAAAGACGTGGCCGGGCTGCACGATGTCCTCGGGGCGCGCCTCGGGCGCCGCGGCCACCTTGATGGTGAGCGCGCGGTCGTGCGCCGAGATGCCGGTGGCGATGCCCTCGGCGGCCTCGATCGAGACGGTGAAGTTGGTGCCGTGGCGCGAGCGGTTCTGCTCGACCATCGGGCGCAGGCCGAGCCGCCCGGCATGCTCTTCCGTGATCGGCATGCAGACCAAGCCGCGGCCGTGCTTGGCGAGGAAGTTGATCTTGTCGGCGGAGACGAACTCCGCCGCAAACACGAGATCGCCCTCGTTCTCGCGATCCTCGTCGTCGACCAGGATCACGATCCTGCCGGCGCGGATCTCGGCGATGATCTCGGTGATCGGGCTGATGGCAGCGGCTTCTCTGCGCATCAGCCGATTTTACTCCTGCGCTTCGCCCTCGCCTGCGCCGGTCTTCTCGCGGATGCGAGCTGACTTGCCCGAGCGCGCGCGCAGGTAGTAGAGCTTGGCGCGGCGCACGTCGCCCTTCCGCTTCACCTCGATCGAGGCGATGAGCGGCGAGTAGGTCTGGAACGTGCGCTCGACGCCCTCGCCCGAGGAGATCTTGCGCACGATGAACGACGAGTTGAGGCCGCGGTTCCGCTTGGCGATGACCATGCCCTCGAAGGCCTGCACGCGCTTTCTTTCGCCCTCGACCACGTTGACGTTCACCAGCACGGTGTCGCCCGGCGCGAAGTCGGGAATCTCCTTCGCGAGCCGCTTGATCTCTTCCTGCTCGATCGTCTTGATCAGATCCATGTTCAGCTCCTGTATTCCTGCTGGAACTCGGCGAGCAGCGCCTGTTCCTGCTTGCTCATGCCCCGCGCCTGCAGCAGCTCCGGGCGTCTCAGCCAGGTGCGTCCCAGCGCCTGCTTCAGCCGCCAGCGGCGGATGTTCTCATGGTGCCCGCTCATTAGCACCTCGGGCACCCGTTCGCCGGCATAAACCTCGGGCCGCGTGTACTGCGGGCAATCCAGCAGCCCCGCCGCGAACGACTCCTCGAGCGCCGACTGCTCGTCGCCGAGCGCCCCGGGGAGCTGCCGTACGCAGGCGTCGATCAGCGCCATCGCGGCGAGCTCGCCGCCCGAGAGCACGAAGTCGCCGAGCGACAGCTCCTCGTCTACCCGGGCGCGCAGCAAACGCTCATCCACGCCCTCGTACCTGCCGCACAGCAGGGTGATGGCACTCTCCTTCGCCATCTGCATCACCTTGCGGTGATCCAGCTTTCTGCCCTGCGGCGAGAGGTACACCACCCGGCCGCCGCCCGCGGCCCGCGCCGCGTCCAATGCCTTTGCCAGCGGCTCGGCGAGCATTACCATGCCCGGCCCGCCGCCATACGGACGGTCATCGACCGTCCGGTAATTGTCCGTCGTGAAATCGCGCGGATTCCACGTCTTCAGCTGCCACAGCCCGGCCTGCAACGCCCGGCTGGTGATGCCGCTTTCCGTCACCGCAGCGAACATCTGCGGGAAGAGCGTCACCACGTCCACTCGCCATAACTGCGGCATCACCAGTCCGCGCCCCACTCCACGACGATGCGCCCGGCGCCGAGATCGACGTCCTTCACGATCGCCGCCACCCAGGGGATGAGACGGGTACGCTCGCCGCCGACCTCCATCACATCCTGCGCGCCGTTGGTGAAGAGCTTCTTCACCGTGCCGAGGCGCTCGCCCTGGAGATTGCGCACTTCCAGTCCGACGAGGTCGGCGAGGTAGTAATGCCCCACGCTCGCCTCGGGCAGCGCCTCACGCGCCACCGATACCGTTGCGCCTTTCAGCGCCAGCGCCTGCTCGCGGCTCTCGATGCCGTCGAGCTTCGCGACTACGGTCGCGCTGTGGATCCGCGCGGCCGAGACGCTATAAGCCCGCTCGCCGATCCACCAGTCCTTTACCTCGGCGAGCACCGCGAGCACGCCGCCGCCGGGAACCACTTTGATCCAGCCGCGCACGCCATACGATCCGGCGACGCGGCCCATGTCGATTAGGCTGTGAAGCGGCCTCTCAGGCGGCTTTCTTGGCAAACTGCTTCACGAGCCGCAGGGCGGTGGGCGAAAGCTGCGCGCCGCGGCCTTTCCAGTGCTTTACGCGCTCCATGTTGACGCGCAACGCCTCGCGGCCTTCGGGGGCTTTCGGATCGTAGAAGCCGACGCGCTCGAGGAACTTGCCCGACGCCGCGCGGCGCGAATCGGCCACCACCAGGTGGTAGAACGGACGCTTGTTCGCGCCGCCGCGCTGCAGTCGAATGACCACCATCTGAGTTTGCTCCGGGACCGCGAAAAGGCGCGGATTATACGGGAAAAAGCAGGACTTTTGGAGACGGCCGGTCGTTTCATATGGCTGAGCGCGCCGATGCGACGGCTCTGTAGTGCGACAATAAAAACAGGGAGGGAGTAATGGTGCAGGCGTTGCGCGAGATCGAGGGCGGGATCCAGCTATCGCTCAACGTCGCCGCGCGCCTGCCGCACCTGCGCCGGCCGCCGATCCTCGAGTCGTTCCTGCGCCAGGTGTACTTCACCGGCGTCACCGCGGCCACCGGCGTGGTCCTGCGCGCCTGCGGCCTGGGCGTGATCATCATCGCGGTGATGATGAACATGCTCGACGCGGACGTCGATCTCGCGGTGAAAATTCTGCTCTTGCTCGTGTTCCGCGAGATTGGTCCGCTCGCCGCCGCGGTGGTCGTGATCCTGCGCACCGGCACCGCGGTGTCGGCCGAGATGGCGATGATGCGCGTGTCGGGCCAGACGCGCGCGCTGCGCTACCTGGGCATCGATCTCTACGACTACCTCGTGCTGCCGCGCGTCGCCGGCATCATGCTCGCGACCGCCGCGCTCACCTTCTACGTGCAGTTCCTCGCCGTGCTCGGCGGCCTGGTGCTGAGCCCGTTCATCATCGAGGCGTCGTTCACCGAGCTGACGACGCGCCTGTTCGAGCTCTTCACGCCGGTCGACTTCTATTATTCGATGATCAAGAGCCTGCTCTTCGGCTTTGCGGTGGCGGCCTGCTGCTGCTGGCACGGCCTGAATCCGCCCGATCTCACCCAGAATGCCGTGCCGAAGGTAGTCACCAAAGCGGTGACGCAGAGCATGATGCTGGTGCTCCTGATCAACGCGGTGTTCGCCTACATCGTCTTCGGCATCCTGTTCTTCGGCCTGGTCAAGGCGAACGTATGACCGAGCTCGCGGTGCGCTACGCGCGCAAGACCCCGCGCCACGATGTGCAGGTCGCGGTGCCGAAGGGCACGGTCACGCATGTGCACCTGCCCGACGACGATGCCAAGGCGCACCTCGTCACGGCGATGCTCAAGGCGCGCTGCGAGCCCGGCGAAGAGCTCGAGCTCTTCGGCCAGCCCGCGGCGACGCTCGCGCCCGCGCGGCGCGAGAAGCTGCGGCTGCGCGTGGCCGCGGTCTCGCCGATCGTCGGCCTGATGACCAACCTCAACGCCTGGGAAAACATCGCGCTGCCGGCCGCCTACCACGGCGCGCCGCCGCTGCCCGAGGTGGCGCAGCTCGCGCACGACGTGCTCACGGCTTTCGGTGCCGAGCCGCGCTATTTCCTCGCGCGGCTGCCCGACGAGCTCGGCATGCTCGAGCGCAAGATGGCGTCGTTCGTGCGCCTGCTGGTCGCGGCCCCGGAGCTGATGGTGTTCGATGCGCTCGAGGACGGGCTTTCGCACGCCGAATGCCGCCACGCCGCGCGCTTCGAAGCCGAATACCGTGCACGCCAGCCTGAGGGCACCGTGCTGTACGTCGATACGAGGGAGGATTCATGAGCATCGCGCTGCCGCCGGGCCGCTTTTCCGGACTGCTGCTGAAGGTCAACGCGTTCCTGCTGATCGCGCTCATCCTGGTGGCCGCGTTCATGGGGCTGGTGGCCTACAAGCAGGGCTGGTTCGTGCACCAGTCGCCGATCCATTTCGTCACGCCCAACGCGCTCGGCATCAACAAGGGCATGCCGGTCAAGCTGCACGGCTTCACCATCGGCTCGGTGAGCGACATGCAGCTCGCCGCCGGCGGCGTCGACGTGCGCCTGTCGATCGGCAGCGAGTACCTGCTGCGCATCCCGCAGGATTCGCGCGCCAAGCACGCGCGCGAAGCGGGCGTGATCGGCGCGAGCGTGATCGACATCATTCCCGGCAAGGCCGAGCTCGCGCTCGCCGAAGGCGCGCGCATCGACTTCGAGCCGGCGCGCGGCATCTCGGAGATCATCGACGACTTCCGGCGCCAGGCGATCCCGGCGTTCAACGAGGTGAAGCAGGCGATGTCGCAGGTCGGGCGCTCCGGCGAGGACGTCACCGAGATCCTCGCCAGCCTGCGCCACGAAGTCGAGCGGCTGCCCGCGACGCACCGCGCGGTGCGCAGGCTGGTCGAGGAGGCCGCGCAGGCCACCTCGGACCTGAGCAAGCAGGCCGGAGCCACCCTGCAGGCGGTGGAACGGGTGGCCAGCACCGTGGATCGCGCTGTGCCCGAGCTCTCGGAGAAGCTGGCGAGCGGCATCCAGTCGATCGACTCCGCCGCCACCCAGCTGAAGAAGACCGGCGAGGAAGCGCAGCTCACGCTGAGGAATGCACGGCCGCTGCTCGATCACGGCGAGAGCGCAGCGCGCGAGGCCGGCGATGTGCTGACCGCCGCCAAGCGCATCTGGCCGCTCAGCGATTCCTTCAAGGAAAGCTCCGACGGCATGCTGCCGATCGACAGCTTCGAGGCCCAGGGCAAGGGGCGCGCACGCTGATGCGCGTGCTGGCCAGGGGTTTCTTCATCCTGGCCGCGGGCCTCCTCGCGCTCGCCGCGGGCTGCGCGAGCGCGCCGGCACCCAACAGCACGTCGCTCGCGAAAGCGCGCCTGTCGGAAGCCGAGACGCGCGCCGCGGCGCTCGCCAAATCGGGCGACTTCCCCGGCGCGGCGCGCCACTACGCCGAGGCGATGCGCATCGCCACCTCGCTCGAGAACGCCGACGCGATCGCGGGCAACGCGATCAACCTTTCGATCGTGCAGCAGTGGCTCGGGCGCGAGGCCGAGGCGCGCGCCGCGCTCGCCACGGTGCTCGACGACCCGCGCACCGCGTTCTCCGAGCGGAGGAAGCTCCAGGCGGAGCTGCGCCGCGCGATCCTCGAGCTCGCCGCCGGCAACATCGGCGCCGCGGCGATCTGGGCCGGCCAGGCCGAGCGGCGCTGCGCCGCGACGAGCTGCGAATACGCCGCCACCATCCTCAACGTGCGCGCGCAGGTGGAGCTCGAGTCCGGGCATGCTGCCGAAGCCGCACGCCTCGCGCAGGCCGCGGCCGAGAGCTCGCGCGGCGCCGTCGGCCGCGCGGAGACCGCCAACGCCCTGCGCACGCTCGGCCGCGCGCGCCACGCCCAGGGCGAGCCGGCCGCGGCGCTCGAGCCGCTCAAGCAGGCGCTCGAGCTCGATCGCGAGATCGGCGATCCGCGCAAGATCCTCGCCGATCTGACGGAGCTCGCGCGCGCCGCCGACGCCGCGGGCGACGCCGCGGCCGCGAAGGACTACAAGGAACGAGGGCGGGCAGTGAGCCGCGCGATGAACGACGCGCGCGGCGCGACCGAAGCGGTGCTCGTCCGCTAGGACGCGTCGTCGAGCACGGCGGTCCAGACGCCGTCGGTCAGCTCGGCTTCCTGATCGACCCGCGCGCCGAATTCGACCAGCTCGCGCACCTTGGCATCGACCGCTTCGCGCGTCGGTCCGGTGACGATGCTTTTCATGCCGAGCTTTTCCACCGTGGCGAGCACCGCGCGCTTCGGGTTGTCGACCGTCGCCATCCAGGTGTTGCCGACCAGGGCCGGCGCCGCAATCAGCTTGCTGCCCTGAGCGAGCAGCCGCTCGAGGGCCTCCTCGACGCTGCCACGGCTCGTCGCCGAAACGATGAAATGGCTGCCGGCGTCCGAGACGCTCGCCGTGCGCCGCTCCTCGCTCGGCGCCGCTGCCGGGCGCCGCTGGGCGCGCAGCCGCGCCTGCGCTTCGGCGACGCGCCGGCCGACGCGCACCGCCTGGCTCACCGCATACACCTCGTGCACCCGGTCGTGCTTGTCGGTGCGCGGACCGCCGGACTGGAACAGGGTGGCGTAATCGCCCGACAGCAGCAGCACCACTTCGTAGAACGAGCGCGACACCAGCAGCTCGCCTTTTTGCGCGAACGACATGATGCGCTGCGCGACGTTGATGCCGTCGCCGATCACGTTCTGCTGGCCGTTGATGTCGCGCGCGAGGTAGACCGGTCCGAGGTTAATGCCCATGCGCACCGGCAGCTCGCCCACGTTGTCGAAGATGGCGAGCGCGGCGAACAAGGCCGCCTCCGGGTCGCCGAGAAAGGCGATCGCCGCGCCGTCGCCGGTGTCGATCACCACGCGATCGCGCGTCTCCAGATCGGCGAGCGAATGCGCGAGCACCTGGTTGAAGCGCTCCTTGAGGCGGATCTGGTCGCTCACGCCGTGCTGCGAGTAGCCGGCGATATCGAGGAAAAGCACGCTGCAGACCAGCGTGCGGCTCGCCTCCTGGGGGCTTTCGCTCGCCATCAGCGCATGCCGGGCAGCATGCCCTTCATGTTGCGCATCATGCGCTGAAGGTTGCCACCTTTCATCATCTTCATCATCTTCTGCATCTGCTCGAACTGGTTGAGCAGCTGGTTCACCGCCTGAACCGGCACACCGGCGCCGGCCGCGATGCGGCGCTTGCGCGAAGCCTTGATGAGTTCCGGACGCGCGCGCTCCGCGCGCGTCATCGAGTTGATGATGCCTTCGATGCGCTTGAGTTGCTTGTCGTCGGCGAGCTTCGCGGGATCGACGCTGCCTGCGAGCTGCGCCGGCAGCTTGTCGAGGAGCGACGCCACGCCGCCCATCTTCTTCATCTGCGCGATCTGCTGCTTGAAGTCCTCCAGGTCGAAGCCCCTGCCCTTTTTCACCTTCTCGGCGACGCGCTGCGCCTGCGCGAGGTCGATCTTGGCGTGCGCCTGCTCGACCAGCGACAGGATGTCGCCCATGCCGAGGATGCGCGCCGCCATGCGCTCGGGATGGAAGGGCTCGAGCCCCGTGAGCTTCTCGCCGACGCCGGCGAACTTGATCGGCTTGCCTGTGACCTGGCGCACCGAGAGCGCCGCGCCGCCGCGCGCATCGCCGTCGAGCTTGGTGAGGATCACGCCGGTGAGCGGCAGCCGCTCGTTGAAGGCGCGCGCCACGTTCACCGCGTCCTGGCCCTGCATCGCGTCGACGATGAACAGCGTCTCGACCGGGTTGAGCGCCGCATGCAGCTCGGCGATCTCGCGCATCATCTCCTCGTCGATGGCGAGGCGCCCCGCGGTGTCCACGATCAGCACATCCTGATAGTGCGTGCGCGCGTAGTCGAGCGCGCGGCACGCGATGTCGACCGGTTTCTCGCCGACGTGCGATTCGACGAATTGCGCGCCCACCTGCCCGGCGACGCTCTTCAGCTGCTCGATGGCCGCGGGGCGATAGACGTCGGCCGAGACCAGCGCCACCTTTTTCCGCTCGGCGAGGAGCACGCGCGCGAGCTTGCCGCTGGTCGTGGTCTTGCCCGAGCCCTGCAGCCCCGCCATCAGAATCACGGCCGGCGGCTGCGCGGCGAGATCGAGCGGCACGTTGGCCTCGCCCATCAGCGCGCTGAGTTCGCGGTGCACGACCCCGACCAGGGCTTGCCCCGGCGTGAGGCTGCCGACGACTTCGGCGCCGAGCGCCTTCGCGCGCACGGCGTCGATGAAGTGCTTCACCACGGGAAGCGCGACATCGGCTTCGAGCAGCGCAATGCGCACTTCGCGCAGCGCTTCCTGGATGTTGGCTTCCGTGAGGCGCGCTTCGCCACGGATGTGCTTGACGATGCCCGCGAGGCGCGCAGTCAGGTTATCGAGCATAGAGAATTTAAGGTCGAAACTTCAGGTGTTAAACTGAAGAGGTGCCCGACATTGTAATTCACGGGATCGCGTGCGCCGCGTACCTGGTCCTGGCGTGGCACTTCTGGAACACACGCTGGCGCGCCGCGGCGCCTGCGACGAAGCTCCAGTCATGGGAGCGCGCCGCGATCCTCGCGCCGCTCGCGCTACATGCCGCAGTGCTGTATCACGCGCTGTTCGCCGCGCCGGAGCTGCGCTTCGGCTTCGCGCAGGCGCTCTCGGTGATGCTGTTTCTCGCGGTGCTGATGTGCTGGCTGGAAGGCTTGTTCTATCCGATCGAGGCGCTCTACCCGCTGGTGCTCGCGGCGGGCGCGATCTGCGCGCCGCTGCCCGCGTTCTTCGCCGGCCGGGTGAGCCCGGATGCGGTGTCCTTCGAGTTCCGGCTGCATCTCGTATTCGGCATGCTCGCCTACAGCCTCTTCACCGTGGCGATGCTGCACGCGGTGCTGATCGCCAAGGTCGAAAGCCGCCTGCATGGCGCCCCCGGCCTGGGCGGACCGCTCGCGCAGCTGCCGCCGCTGCTTTCGCTCGAGCGCCTGGTGTTCGTGCTGATTGCCGCGGCGTTCGCCGTGCTCACCGTGACGCTCGCCTTCGGCATCGTCTATTCCGAAGCTTTTCTCGGCCGGGCGCTGCGCTTCGAGCACAAGACGGTGTTCGTGATCCTGTCGTGGCTGATCTTCGGCCTGCTGCTCATAGGGCGCTGGCGCTACGGCTGGCGCGGGCGCACGGCGCTGCGCTGGACGCTCACCGGATTCGTCGTGCTGATGCTCGCCTATCCGGGCAGCCGCTTCGTGCTCGAAGTGCTGCTGCACCGCGCCTGATGGAGCAGATCCCGCTCGCCTGGATGTTCGGCGCGCTCGGCGTGCTGCTCGCGCTCTCGGCGTTCTTCTCCATCGCCGAGACCGCGATGATGGCGTTCAACCGCTACCGCCTGAAGCACCTTGTGGCGCGGGGTAACAGTGCCGCGATGCGCGTCGCCGAGCTGCTCAAGCGCACTGACCGCCTACTCGGTGGAATCCTGATAGGCAACACGCTCGTCGTCGTGGCCGCGAGCGCCCTGTCGCCCTTCATCGCGGTGCGGCTTTTCGGCGAGAACAAGATTGTCTACGCCATCGGCACGCTCGTGATCTCGTTCCTGATCATCGTCTTTTCCGAGATCACGCCGAAAGTCATTGGCGCTACGCACCCGGAGCGTACGGCGCTGCTGCTGTCCCTGCCGCTGAAAATTAGCTTGCGTATGCTCGATCCGGCGGCGTGGTTCGTGAATCTCTTCGTGCGCCCGCTGCTCTGGATCGTCGGCGTGCGCACCGATCCGAGCGGCGAAGCTTCCCAGCTCTCGCCGGAGGAGATCCGCACGCTGGTGCTCGAGTCCTCCAGCTTCATGCCGAAGAAGCACCTGTCGATATTGCTGAACCTTTTCGACGTCGGCGCGATCACCGTGCAGGACGTCATGGTGCCGCGCGCGCGCATCGAGTCGATCTGCCTCGAAGACGGCATGGATACGGTCTCGCGCCAGCTCGCCACCAGCCACCACATGCGGCTGCCGGTGTTCAAGAACCACGAGGGCGATATCGGCGGCATTCTGCACATCCGCAAGGTCCTCGCCGCCCTGCACGCCGGGCCGCTCGAGGAAAGCGCGCTCGCCGAGCTGCTCGACGAGCCCTATTACGTGCCGGCGACGACCTCGGCGCTGACCCAGATGCAGTACTTCCAGGAGAACCGGGAGCGCCTCGCCCTGGTGGTGGACGAGTACGGCGAGCTGATGGGGCTCGTCACCCTGGAGGACATCATCGAGGAGATCATCGGCAAGTTCACCACCACGCTGCCGAGCGCCGCGCCCCTCGCCTGGGACGACAACGGCACGGCGAGCGCCGAGGGCGCGATGCCGCTGCGGGAGGTGAACCGGGCGCTCGGACTGTCGCTTCCGACCGACGGTCCGAAGACCCTGAACGGTCTGATCGTCGAGCACCTGCAGGAGATCCCCGAGGCCGACGTGTCGATCAAGATCGGCAACGTTCCCATGGAAATCGTTCACGCGCAGGGAAGGACCATCAAAACCGTGCGCATTTTCCGGCCACTGGCGAGTGTAGAAAATACAGAGACCTCAGAGGTTTAGAACAGGAACTTCAGGCTTTACAAAGGCGGGGCCGAAAGGCATCATGCTCGGTCGGGAAGTGGGAGGGAGTTCCTAAAATGGCAACAGCAGCAGCCGCACCGGCCGCGGCCAAAGGGCCGAAAGAATTCACGTTCGCCTGGGAAGGTAAAGACAAGGCCGGCAAAGTCGTTCGCGGCGAAATTCGCGCCGTGAGCGAGACCGCAGTCAACGCGACTCTGCGCCGTCAAGGCATCATGGTGCAGAAGGTCAAGAAGCAGAAGAAGCGCGGCGGCGGCAGGGTCGGGTCGAAGGACATCGCGCTCTTCACGCGCCAGCTCGCCACCATGATGAAGGCGGGCGTGCCGCTCCTGCAGTCGTTCGACATCGTCGGCAAGGGCGCGACCAATCCCGCGGTGGCGAAGCTGCTCTCGGAAATCAAGACCGACGTCGAGACCGGCTCGTCGCTGGCGGCCGCGTTCCGCAAATTTCCGCTGCACTTCGACGCGCTCTATTGCAACCTGGTCGGGGCGGGCGAGCAGGCGGGCATTCTGGAGACGCTGCTCGATCGCCTCGCCACCTACCAGGAAAAAACCCTGGCGATCAAGTCGAAGATCAAGAGCGCGCTGTTCTATCCGATCGCCATCATCGCGGTCGCCTTCATCATCACCGCGGTGATCATGATTTTCGTGATCCCGGCCTTCAAGCAGGTGTTCACCAGCTTCGGCGCGGACCTGCCGGCGCCGACGCTGATCGTGATGGCGATCTCGGACTGGTTCGTCGCCTACTGGTACATCATCTTCCCGGTGATCGGCGGCGGCATCTACGGCTTCCTCGAGGCCTGGAAGCGCTCGCTCGCGGTGCAGATCTTCATGGACCGGCTGATGCTGAAGGCGCCGGTGTTCGGCCACCTGGTGCGCATCTCGACCATCGCGCGCTGGACGCGCACGCTTTCCACCATGTTCGCCGCAGGCGTGCCGCTGGTCGAGGCGCTCGACTCCGTCGGCGGCGCCTCGGGCAACTACGTCTACCAGGCAGCCACCAAGCAGATCCAGAGCGAGGTCTCAACTGGAACCGCGCTCACGGTGGCGATGCAGAACGCCAACGTCTTCCCGAGCATGGTGCTGCAGATGTGCTCGATCGGCGAGGAGACCGGCGCGCTCGACTCGATGCTCGGCAAGGTGGCCGACTTCTACGAGGCCGAGGTCGACGACGCGGTCGAAGCGCTGTCGTCCTTGATGGAACCCATGATCATGGTGGTGCTCGGCACCCTGATCGGCGGCATGGTGATCGCCATGTACCTGCCGATCTTCAAGATGGGCCAGGCAGTCTAGCGGATGGCGTCCCTCGGCTGGCTCGCACAGCCAGCCGTTCTTCCGTGGTTTGCGCTGTTTTTCGGGCTGTGCGTCGGCTCGTTCCTCAACGTCGTGATCCACCGCCTGCCGAAAATGATGGAGCGCGAATGGCGCGCCGAATGCGCCGCGCTCGCCGGGCAGCCCGCGCCGCAGGAGCCGCCGCTCAGCCTCGTCGCCCCGCGCTCGCGCTGCCCGAGTTGCGGCCACGGCATCACCGCGCTCGAGAACATTCCCCTCCTGAGCTGGATTTTCCTCAGAGCTAAATGCGCCAAGTGCGGTGCAAGGATCAGCGCGCGCTATCCGCTCGTCGAGCTGCTCGCGGGTATCGGCGCGGGATATTCCGCGTGGCGCTTCGGGCCGACGATGGCCGCGCTCGGCGCGATGCTCTTCGTCTGGTTCACCCTCGCGCTCGCCTTCATCGACCAGGAGACGGGGCTGCTGCCGGACGATCTCACGCTGCCGCTGCTGTGGGCCGGACTGGTGGTGAATCTCGGCGGCGCCTTCGTGCCGCTCTCCGACGCGGTGATCGGCGCGGCGGCCGGCTATCTTTCGCTATGGCTCATCTTCTGGGCCTACAAGCTCGCCACCGGCAAGGAAGGCATGGGCTACGGCGACTTCAAGATGAACGCGGCGGTCGGCGCCTTCCTCGGCTGGAAGATGCTGCCGCTCGTCATTCTGCTCTCGTCGCTCGTGGGCCTCGCGTTCGGCGCGCTGCAGATGTTCGCCGCGCGCGGGCGGTGGGACGCGGGCTTTCGCTTCCATTTCGGTCCGTACATCGCCATCGCCGCGCTGATAGCCCTGTACTGGGGGGAGCCGATCCTGCGCTGGTACGCTGACAGGCTGTGAAGTTCGTGGTCGGGCTGACCGGGGGCATCGGTAGCGGCAAGAGTGCGGCGGCGGAGGAATTCGCGCGCCTCGGCGCAACCGTGGTCGACACCGATGCGATCGCGCGCGAGCTGACCGAGCGCGGCGGCGCGGCGCTGCCGCATATCAAGAGCCTGTTCGGCGATGCCTTCGTCACCGCGGGCGGCGCCATGGACCGCGACGCGATGCGCAGCCGCGTGTTCTCGGATCCCGTGGCGAAGCAGGCGCTCGAGGGGCTGCTGCATCCCCTGATCCGCGCCGAGGCCGAGCGGCGCACCGCTGCGGCCCAGGGCCCGTACGTGGTCCACGTGGTGCCGCTCCTCGTCGAGTCGAGCGACTATCGAAAACGGGTCGCTCGCGTCCTGGTGATCGACTGCCCGGAGGAGGTGCAGCTCGAGCGCGTGGTCGCGCGAAGCGGCCTGTCGGAGCGCGCGGTGCGCTCGATCATGGCGCACCAGGTCTCGCGCGCCGCGCGCCTCGCGGCCGCCGACGACGCGATCGACAACGGCGGCACGCTGGACGCGCTGCGCCAGCAGGTCGGCGCGCTGCACGCGAGATACCTGAAAATGGCTTCCCGCGCCAAGGCTTAAGTTGTGCTGGCCCCGCAAATCGCTCAGAATCCGGCCAGTTTTTTGACTGACGCGCGCAGCGTGATCACTTACGAATATCCGCTCAACGAGCGCATCCGGACGCTCCTGCGTCTGGAGGATCTGTTCGAGCGCTCGCGCCATTTCATCGCGCGCACCGACCCGCACGACCACCACATGGCGCTGCTCACGCTGTTCGAGATCCTCGAGGTGTCGAGCCGCGCCGACCTCAAGTCCGACCTGCTGCAGGAGCTCGAGCGGCAGAAGCAGGTGCTGCTGTCATTCCGCAACAACCCCGAGATCGCCGAAGAGGCGCTCTCCGGCGTGCTGCGCGACATCGAGCAGGCCGCCGCCGCTCTTTTCTCGATGACCGGCAAGATCGGCCAGTACCTGCGCGAGAACGACTGGCTGATGTCGATCAAGCAGCGCACCGGCATTCCCGGCGGCGCCTGCGAGTTCGACCTGCCCTCCTACCATTACTGGCTGCACCGGCCGGCCGAGGAGCGCACCGGCCAGCTCGCGGCCTGGACCGGGCCGCTCTATCCGCTGCGCGACGGCTCGGCGATCATCCTGCGCATCCTGCGCGAATCGGGACGCCCGCAGGCGGTGAGCGCGCCGCAGGGCATGTTCCAGCAGATGCTCGGCGGCAAGACGGCGCAGATGCTGCGCCTGCGCCTCGACCCGGCGGCGCCCTGCGTGCCGGAGATCAGCGCCAACAAGTACGTCCTCAACATCCGCTTCCTTTCCCAGAACGGCGAAGACGCGCGCACGCGCACCGCCGACTGGGACGTCGCCTTCGAGCTCACGTTTTGCAACCTGTGAAGCAGGTGCCCTGCCCGCGCTGCGGCCGGCGCTCGCCCTATTCGCCGCAGAACAAGTGGCGACCCTTCTGCAGCGAGCGCTGCAAGATGATCGACCTCGGCGAGTGGGCAGCCGAGAGCTACCGCATCGCCGGCAAGGACGACAAGCCCGCGCCCGACACGGACGAGCGTTAGCGCCAGCTCGCGCGGATCATCGCTAGGCCGTGCGCGCCCGCGCGCCAGGCGCTCTGCATGTCCGCCGGGGTCACGCCGCCGATCGCATAGACCGGAATGCTCGAGCCGCGCGCGATGGCGGCGAAGCCCGGCCAGCCGAGCGGCGCTGCGCCGGGCTTCTCCAGCACCGGCCCGAGCACCGCGAAGTCGAGCTCGAGCGCCATGGCTCGCTCGAGCTCGGCGCGGGTATGGCAGGACGCGGCAGCGAGCATGCCTTTCGGGCGCCGCTCGAGCCGCATGAGCTCGGCTGCGGTGTAATGCAGGCCGTCGGCGCCCGTGTACGGCTGCTTGACCATCACTTTGCAGCCGTAGCGATGCGCGAGCCCCAACGCCTGGGCGGTGAAGAGCTCGCGCATGCCGGGATCGAGCTCGGGCTCGCGTATCTGCAGCAGCTTGAGTCCCTGCTCGAGCCGCCGCTCGAGCGCGGCCAGCATCTCGGCGGCTCCGAGCCGCGCGGCGTCCGTGATCGCATATTCGTGCGGCAGCGCGAGCGACGCGAGCACCGGCGTGTTCGCCGGCAGCATCGGCGCCACCATTGCCGCGTCAGGCGCCTGCCAGGCGATCGCCTGGTCCTCGCGCGGATGCGGCTCGCCGGACCATTCGAGCACCCGGAAAAAATTGAGCCGCACGTGCGCATGCGGATAGACGAACTCGCGCGTGATCCACGGAT
>DASXRW010000072.1:0-2039 GCA_036506355.1 Burkholderiales bacterium | reverse complement strand
CCCTGCGTCGCGCTGCGGACCTCAGCTTGGAGTACACCGCAGATATCGGCTGTCGCTCACTCGATGTGTTGCACGTTGCCTGCGCGCTGGAGCTCGGCTTGCCGAACTTCCTGACTTTCGACCTGCGGCAACGACGCCTCGTTCGTTCGGTGGGCCTGAAGGCAGTGTCGTTGCGTACTTAGTACTGAATTCAGGGAATCCACATGCCGCAGACCGAGAGGGTCATCGCCAAGTGCAATGTGGTCGGCGCCGCTGAAGACCCGAACTACCGGCAAAGCCTGCGCTGCGGACGTCACGAGATGCTGGCCGACGAGCGTCCCGCGCGCGGCGGCGCGGACGCCGGTCCGATGCCGTTCGAGTATTTGCTCGCTGGCCTCGGCGCCTGCACGTCGATCACACTGCGCATGTACGCCGAGCGCAAGGGATGGGACATCGGCGCGGTCGCTGTGTCGCTCGCGCTGCGCCAGTCGAAGGAAGGCATGCGGAGCATCGAGCGCCGCGTGACGCTCTCCAACTTGCTCAGCGCGGAGCAGCAGGCGAAGCTCGCCGACATCTGCGAGAAAACCCCGGTGACCCTGGCGGTCAAGTCCGGGCTCGCCGTGCGTACTACCCTTTCCGCGGAAGGTAGCGCACCGCCCACGCCGCAATGAGGTCCGCCGCGTAGGCTGCGTCCTCTCTCGCCGTCAGCAGGTGGTCGGCGTTATCGAGGGAGATGAAGCTCTTCGGATGTTTGGCGGCGGTAAAGATGCGCGTCGCGTTGGCGATGTCGACCGTGTCGTCCCGCGGCGAGTGCATCACGAGCAGCGCCCGGCGCAGCTGAGCGATTTTTGCGGCGAGGTTCTGCTCGGCGGCGTCGAGCAGGAACTGCCGCTTGATCCGGAACCGGCGTCCCTCGAGCAGCACTTCGGCTTCGCCCTGCGCTTCGATCTGCGCAAGGCTGTCGCGGAAGAGCCCGGCGACATGACCCGGGTCGCTCGGCGCGGCGATGGTCACCACGGCCTTCGACTCCGCAATATCGCCGGCAGCGGCGAGCACGGCCGCGCCGCCGAGGCTGTGGCCGATCAGGATTGCCGGCGCGCTATAGGCTTGCCGCAGATGTGTCGCCGCCGCGACCAGATCGGCCACGTTCGAGGAAAAGTTCGTATTGGCGAACTCGCCTTCGCTCGCGCCGAGGCCGGTGAAGTCGAAGCGCAATACCGCGATGCGATGCTCGGTCAGCTGCTTGGCGATCCTGCTGGCGGCGAATACGTCCTTGCCGCAGGTGAAGCAGTGCGCGAACAGGGCATACGCCGAGGGCGCATCGTCGGGTGCATCGAGGCGCGCCGCGAGCTTTTGTCCGTCGGCGCCCGGAAACGTGACGCGCTCGACCTTCATTTCACCTGCGGTGCTAGGAGGATTCGGCGCGGATCAGGTTCTCGATCGCGCCGACGCTTTCGATCTCACACCGGACTTTGTCCCCCGGCTGCAGGAATCTGGGCGGCTTCATGAAGAAGGCGACGCCGGCAGGCGATCCGGTGACGATGATGTCGCCGGGGAAAAGCGTCATCCCGCGGCTGCAATAGGCGACCAGCGCCTCGATGCCGAAGTAGAGGTCGGACGTGTCGCTATCCTGCCGCACCTCGCCGTTCACCTCGGTGCGCATCTTGAGCGGCCGGCCCCACTCGATCTCGTCGGCCGTGACCAGAGCCGGTCCGGTCGGGCAGAACGTGTCGAAGCTCTTGCCGAGGAAATGCACGCGGTAGAAGGGATTCGCCTCGTGCTCGGCGAGCTGGATGTCGCGCGCCGACATCTCGTTCACGGTCATGTAGCCGGCGATATGGTCCTTCACCTGCGATTCCTTGAGGCGCCGGCAGCGCCGCCCGATCACCACGCCGAGCTCGACCTCGTAGTCGAGCTTCCGGGTCTCCGGCGGATGAATCACGTCGTCGAACGGCCCGCAAAGGCTCGAGACCGATTTCGCGAGAATCATCGGCTCGCGCGGCGGCGTCGGATCCTTGAGGAGCGGCGCGGCTTCGGCGATGTGCGACTTGGTGTTCGCT
>DASXRW010000071.1:0-2167 GCA_036506355.1 Burkholderiales bacterium | reverse complement strand
AATGCCTTGACCTGCGGGCCCGAGGTGATCCATCCCGAGCGCAGCACCTCCGCGACGCCGGCGATGGTCGCTTCGTCGATGTCGGGGCGCGTGAAAGGCAGGTAGTCCGGCACCGCGCGATGATACCGATTCCCGCTCAGGGCTTTTTGACGATGGCGTATTGCGGGCCGCGCGCCATCACCTGCATACGGATGCCGAGCTCGCGCGGCAGCCGCTCCGCCTCCGCGAGCGGGACGAAGGCCCAGGCCTGCGGCGCGGCGCTCCACAGGCGCGCGAAGCTCAGGAGGTCGGGCACGAACTTGTCGCGCTCCCAGTCCACCGCATCGCCGAGCTCGTCGCGATAGCCAACCATGGTGACGCTGCGCTTCAGCGCCCAGGGCAGCGTGTGGTCGTACATGTCCACCGCGAACACCGGCGCCCCGGCCGGCGGCCGCTCCGGCAGCGCGGCGACCGTCGAGGCCACGCTGAAGCGCTCGGCGAGCGTCCGATGGCCGGCAAGGCCGATCTGCGTTGCGGCGAGCGCGCCGAAGACGAGCACGAGGGTTGCACCCCATAGGCGATCGCGCCATGCCAGGAACAGCGCCGCTGCGGCGCCAGCTGCGAGGATGAGCGCTGCGATGAGGATCCAGTGCGCGTAGCTGACGTAAGGCCCGCCGGCCGCGAGGCGATCGATGGCAAGGCCGGCGCCCAGTGTCACTGGAAGGAGCACCAGCGCCTGCGCCATCAACACGCCGCGAGCAAGCGAGCGCGCCGCGAGCACGGCGAGCGCGGGGAAGACCGGCAGGATGTAAGGCGGCAGCTTCGAGCTGGACGCTGAGAAAAACACGAACACCACCAGCGCCCAGGCCCATAGCAGGAGCGCGGCGTCGCTTCGCTCCCTGAACGCGCGCACGGCGGCGTGGCCGAGCGGCACGAGCCCCGGCGCCATGCCCGCAGCCAGCACCGGAATGAAATACCACGCGGGGTGCGCGCGCTGGTGCATCTCGGTGGTGAAGCGCTGGAAATGCTCCTGCACGAAGAAGAAATGCGCGAATTCGGCATTCGCCGCGGACACCGCGATGAACCACGGCGCAGCGATGACGAGGAAGAGCGCCATGCCGGCGAGCGGGCGCATGCGGCGGACTAGCGACCAGTCGCGCCGGACGAGAAGGTACAGCGCGACCGCGGCGAGCGGCAGCACGATGCCGATCAGGCCTTTGCTCAGCACGGCGAGCGCGCACGCCGCCCAGAAGACGAGCATGTGCCCGAGCGCGAAGGCGAAGATCGCGGCCGAGAGGAAGAAGGCGACGCTCATGTCGAGCGTGTTCACCTGTCCGAGCAGCACGTAGAGCGGGCTTCCGGCGAGCAGCGCAGCCGCGTAGTAACCGATGGGAGGACCGAACAGCCGGTTGCCTGCGTACAGCACCATCGCGATGCCGGCGAAGCCGAGGAGCGCGGTCCAGAGCCGCGCGGCCCAATCGTGCTCGCCGAAGAGGTGAAAGAACGCCGCGGTGGCCCAGTACTGCAGCGGCGGTTTTTCGAAATACTTGAAGCCGTTCAACCGCGGCGTGATCCAGTCGCCGCTCGCGACCATCTCGCGCGAGATCTCGCCGTAGCGGCTCTCGTCCGCCTTATAGAGCGGCCGGATGCCGAGCGTGCCGAACCAGAGGACTGCGAGCAGGACCCAGAGTCCCGCGGCGCGCCAGGTCACGCGAAAAGCAAAGCGAGCGCGACGCGGCGCTCTTCAGCCACGAGGATGTTGTAGGTGCGGCAGGCGGCCTTGACGTCCATCACCTCGAGGCCGATGCGTGCCGCGCCGAGCGACGCCGTGAGGCGCGGATGCGGAAAGCGCTGGCGCGCGCCGGTGCCGAGCAGCACGATCTCGACGCCGAGCTTACTGAACCCCTGGAAATCGTCGGGGCTCAGCGCATCGAAGCTCGTTGCGCTCCAAGGCACGACTTGCTCGGCGGTGACGATGATGCTCGAGTCGCGCCGCGCGCCGTTCACCATGACGTAGTCGTCGCCGTAAGCGGTGATCGTGTTTGCCGCGCTGGGGCTCGAGGCGTGAAGTTTCACGCTACAATTTTACAATGCGTGAATTTTCAAGGATTAAGCGGCTGCCGCCGTACGTCTTCAACATCACCAACGAGCTGAAGATGGCGGCGCGCCGGCAGGGCGACGACGTGAT
>DASXRW010000070.1:0-3435 GCA_036506355.1 Burkholderiales bacterium | reverse complement strand
AGCATCGCCTCGCCGAGCGTAATCAGCACCTCGCGGATCGAGACGCGCACGAACTTGGTCGTGTCGTAGGGCACAGAATAGACGAGACCCGGCGGGAAGCGCCCCTTGATCTCGTCGACCGTCTTCACCACGTCGTCGGCGACCTTGAGCGCGTTCGCGCCGGGCAGCAGGAACACGCCGATCAGCGTGGTCTGCGTGCCGTTGAGCCGGCCGATGAACTCATAGTCCTTCGACGCCAGCTCGACGCGCGCCACGTCCTTCAGCCGCAGGCTCGAGCCGTCGGGGTTGGCGCGCACGATGATGTTCTCGAACTCTCGCACGTCGGCGAGGCGGCCTTTCGTGGTGATCGTGTAGACCAGCTCCTGCGGGCCGCCGCTTGGCGACTGGCCGATCTTGCCGGCGGCGAACTGCGCGTTCTGCTCGTTCAGCGCGCGGATCAGGTCGTTCGGCGTGAGGCGCAATTGCGTGAGGCGATCGGGCCGCACCCAGATCCGCATCGCGTAGTCCTTGGCGCCGAAGATCTGCACGTTGGTCGTGCCGGGGACGCGCTTCAGCGCATCGAGCACGTTCAGCGTCACGTAGTTGCTGATCGTGAGGTTGTCGTAGCGGTTGTCCGGCGAGTAGAACGCGAGCACCTGCAGGAAAGCGGAAGAGCCCTTCACCACCGTCACGCCCTGCCGGCGCACCTCTTCCGGCAGCCGCGCCTCGGCCTGCTTCACCCGGTTGTTGACGTCGACGGTCGCCTGGTCGGCGTTGGTGCCGATGTCGAAGGTGACCTGGATCTGCACGATGCCGTTCGAGCCCGAGGTCGAGCTCATGTAGATCATCTTCTCGACGCCGGTGATGGCGTTCTCGATCGGCGCCGCGACGGTCTGCTCGATCACCTCGGCCGAGGCGCCGGGGTAGATCGCCTGCACCGTGACCACCGGCGGCGCGATCTCCGGGTACTGCGCGATGGGCAGGTTCCGCATCGCGGCCAGGCCGGCGAGCACGATGAAGATGGACAGCACGGCCGCAAAAATCGGCCTGTCTATAAAGAACCGGGAGAACATGGGCGCCTATTTCTTCGGTTGCGGTTTTGCTTCCGGCTTGCCTTGCGGCTGCGCCGCCGGCTTTGACCCGGCTTCGGCGATGCGCACCGGCGCTCCCGGCCCGAGGCGCATCAGGCCCTCGACGATCACGCGATCGCCGGGCTGCACGCCCTTGTTGATGATCCAGGCATCGCCCGCCCACTCGCCGACCTCGATCGGGCGCGGCTGTGCGGTGCTTTTCTCGTCGACGATGTAGACGAACTTGCCCTGCGGCCCCTCGAGCACCGCGCGCTGCGGCACGGTGATCGCGTTGGGGCGCGTCGCGCCGCGCAGGATCACGCGCACGAACTCGCCCGGACGCAGCACGCCCTTCGGGTTCGGCAGCTCGGCGCGCGCCTCGCGCGTGCCGGTGGTCGGCGAGACGCGCACGTCGGAGAAGTTGAGCTTGCCGGTCCGCTCGTAGATGCTGCCGTCGGCGAGCTTCAGCGCCACTTCGAAGGCGCCGTCTTTCGGCAGCGCCACGCGCCCGGACTGCACGTCTCTCGCGAGCTGCGCCTGCTCGTTGTCCGGGATGCCGAAGTTCACCCAGATCGGGTCGACCTGCACTACCGTGGTGAGGAGCGTCTCCGGTCCGCCGACGAGCGAGCCCTCGGAGCGCAGCGACCGGCTGGCGACGCCGGAAACCGGCGCCTCGACCTTGGTGTAGCTGAGGCTGAGCTTGGCCTCGGTCAGCCGCGCGCGCGCTGCCTTGAGGTCCGCCGCGCTGATCTCCTCGGCCGACACGGCGTCGTCGTTTTCCTTCTGGCTCACCGCCTTCTCCGCGTAGAGCGGCTTCAGGCGCGCGGCATTGCGCTTCGCCTGCTCGAGGCGCGCCTGCGCCGCAACCACATCGGCCTCGGCGCGCGCCGCCGCTGCCTCCAGCTGTGCCGGGTCGATGGTGTAGAGCGACTGGCCCTCCTTCACCGCGGCGCCCTCGGTGAAGTTGCGCTTGAGAATGATGCCCGGCACCCGCGCGCGCACTTCCACCTCGCGCGAGCCCGCGGTCTGGCCGACGTACTCGAAGCCGAGCGGCAGCGACTGCGCCGTCACGGTGGCGGTGAGCACCTCGGGCGGCGGCATGCCCATGCCGGGATGGCCGCCTTTCTTCTCGGAGCCGTTGGAAGGGCTGCACGCGGCAAGGACAAACGCGAGCAGCGGGGCAAGAGGGAAGCGACTGTGCATCACCGACTCCTGGAGGGATTGCTTGCGATGTTACTGGGTAGTAACATGGATGGTACTAATCGGTAACATTGGTTGTCAAGCCATGGCGCGTTTGAAACGGCAATCGGCGCAATCGCCGCCGCCTCGGGAGCGCATCCTGCAGGCGGCGCGCGAGCTTTTCTACCGCGAGGGCATCAACGCGGTGAGTGTCGACGCGATCGCTGCGGCCGCCGGCACCAACAAGATGACGCTCTACCGGCATTTCAGCTCGCGCGACGAGCTGGTCGCCGCATACCTCGAGCAGCTCGCCGCCGAAGGCGAAGGCGTATGGGAGGCCGCCCGCGCCGCGCATCCCGGCGACCCCGACGCCCAGCTTCGCTTCCTCCTTCGCCAAGTGTCCGAATTCGCCGCCGAATCGAGCGGCCGCGGCTGCGCGCTCGCCAACGCGGCGGTGGAGCTCGCCGAGCGCAAGCACCCGGCGCGCAGGATCGTCGAAGCGCACAAGCGGCGCCAGCGCGAGCGCCTGGTCGCGCTGGTGCGCGAGGCCGGATACGCCCGGCCCGAGCGCGTCGCCGACGAGCTCTTCCTGCTGGTCGAGGGCGCGCGCGTCTCGCTGCAGAGCGTCGGGCGCGCGGGGCCGGGCTCGCGGCTGTACGCGCTCGCCGAAGAGCTGCTCGCCACCGCGCCCCGGAAAAAGGCCGTCCGGGCGCATTAATTGATCTCCTTGTCCTACTGTCGTTCGAGGCGGGCGTAATTCGACATCGCGGGCAGGCTTTTTTTGAAGACCAGGACTGAATCGCCGAATTCGTGCGTGCGATAGTTCGCGGCTTCCAGCGCGGCACCGGACCGGGCGAGCAGGTCGTCGTCGTGAAATGCCCGCAGCAGCTGGTAGTGGTTCTCGTGCGGCTCGTGCGTCCCGGACAGGATCGCGTCGACGACGGCGAGCCGTGTGCCCGGGCCGATCCGCTGGTCGGCCACACCCTCGCCGCTGCGCGCCGCCGAATGCTCCAGCGCGCGCACCGCCGTCGTGCCGACGGCGACGATGCGTCCGCCTTTCGCCCTTGCGCGGCGAATGGCCGCCGCAGTGGACGCCGGCACGCGATACGGCTCATCCAATGGCAACCGCGCGTCGAGCGCCGGATCGCCGGTCGATGAGATGCCCGCGGCCAGCGTGATGGTGGCGAAGCCCACGCCGCGGCGACGC
>DASXRW010000069.1:0-7513 GCA_036506355.1 Burkholderiales bacterium | reverse complement strand
GGCGGCGTGACGCGCGTTACGCCCTAGCCAAGCGCGCGGCGGATCGCAGCCGCGTATTCGCCGAGCTTCTCGCGCGGCGGGTTCTTCGCCGGCCAGCTGAGCGCCATGCCGTCGCCCTCGTACCGCGGCACTAGATGTATGTGGTAGTGGAACACGGTCTGCCAGGCTGCCTTGCCATTGGCCTGATACACCGATAAGCCTTCCGGTTGATATGCCTCGCGGATCGCCCGCGCCACGCGTGCGGCGGTGCGGAGCAGGGCACCCGCCTGGGCGTCATTCAGCTCGTAGAGATTTTCCGCGTGGCCCTTGGCCGCGACCAGGACATGGCCCGGGTTTACCTGTCCGGCGTCCATGAACGCAAGCGTCTGGTCATCTTGATACACGATCGCCGCTGGGATTTCCTTGGCGACGATGCGGCAGAACACGCAGCTGGTCATGATTTCTCTCCGGCGGCTTGGTAGCCGCGGCATGGTACTTGGTAGAGCTTGCGGTCTTCCAGGCGCAGCGCGCTGAGCTGGCCACCCCAGACGCAGCCGCTGTCCAGCGCGGCAACTCGCTCAGTGAGCTTTAGCCCCAGCGCCGACCAATGGCCGCACAACAGGGTGACGTTCTCCTTCGGGCGCAGCTCGAACCAGGCGTGGTAGCCCGGCGGCGCGGCTGCGCCTTTGGCTCGAAAATCCATCCTTCCGTCCGGCGTCGAGAAGCGCATACGCGTCATGGCGTTCACGATGACCCGCAGGCGATCCCAGCCGGTGAGCGCGTCGCTCCACCGATCCGGCTTGCTGCCGTACATGTTGGCAAGGAAATCGCGATAGTCGGGCGCGGCAAGCGCCGCCTCGGCTTCGCGAGCGAGCGCGAGTGCCTTGTCGATGCTCCATTGCGGCAGCAGCCCCGCGTGAACCATCGCGTAGCCGGGGCTCGCATGCATCAACGGGCGCGTGCGCAGCCAGTCGACGAGCTCGCGCCGATCCGGCGCGGCCAGTACCTCGTCGAGCGTGTCGTCCTTGCGAGGGCGCTCGAGGCCCTCGTGCTGCGTTACGAGATGCAGGTCGTGGTTGCCGAGAATTACGACGGCTCGATCGCCGAGCGAGCGCACGAAGCGCAGGACCTCGAGCGACTTGGGTCCGCGGTTGACGAGATCGCCGACGAACCACAGTCGGTCGGCCATGCCGAATGGCAGCTCGGCGAGCAGCGCCTGCAGCTCGTCGAAGCAGCCCTGCACGTCACCGATCGCATAGGTCGCCATGAAGGCTAGAAGCTAGCATCGAGCCGCCGGTACTGTATCGCCTCCGCCACATGCTCTGCGCCGATCGCCCCCGCGCCGGCCAAGTCGGCGATCGAGCGCGCCACGCGCAGCACGCGGTGGTAGGCGCGAGCCGAAAGCAGGAGCCGGGCGAGCGCGTGCCGCAGAAGCTCGCCGCCCTCGCGCCCGGTAGCGCAGTGGCGGTCGATCTCGCGGGTGCCGAGGAGGGCGTTCGGCTTGCCTTGACGCGCAATCTGCGCCTCGCGCGCCCTCGCGACGCGCCCAGCGATGGCGGCCGAGCCTTCGCTCGCCGCGGGCGCAAGCAGTTCTCCATCGCGTGGCGCGGGAACCTCGAGCTTGATGTCGATGCGATCGGCCAACGGCCCGGATATGCGTCCGCGATAGCGCGCGATGCGCTCCGGCGTGCAGCGGCAGCGGCCGCTGCGATCGCCGCAGTGCCCGCAGGGGCAGGGGTTCATCGCCGCAACCAGCTGGAAGCGCGCCGGAAACTGCACCTGGCGGGCGGCGCGTGAAATCGCCACGCGGCCGGTCTCGATCGGCTCGCGCAGCGCCTCGAGGACGTCGCGATCGAACTCCGGCAGCTCGTCGAGAAACAGCACGCCATGATGGGCAAGCGAGATCTCGCCGGGGCGCGGCAGGTTGCCGCCGCCCACCAGCGCCGCGGCGGAGGCGCTGTGATGCGGGGCACGAAACGGCCGTTCGCCCCAGCGCGCGGCGTCGAATCCGCTGGTCGAGACCGAATGCACCGCGGCCACCTCGAGGGCCTCGGCTTCGGAAAGCGCCGGCAGCACGCCGGGAAAGCGCGCGGCGAGCATCGACTTCCCGGTGCCCGGCGGTCCGATCATCAGTACGCTGTGGCCGCCCGCCGCCGCCACTTCGAGGGCGCGCTTGGCCTGCTGCTGACCCTTGACCTCGTTGAAGTCGGGATAGGCCGGCCGCACGACCGGCGTCGCTGCGCTGTACTGCGGTAGTCGCACTTCTTCGGCAAGATGCGCGACGACGTCCAGCAGGGATTTTGCGGGCAGGATGCGCGCGCCTTCGGCGAGCGCTGCCTGCGGCGCGTTGCCCTCGGGCAGCACGAAGGCGCGCCCCGCGCCGCGCGCGGATAGCGCCATGGCGAGCGCACCGCGTACCGGCCGCAATTCTCCGGTCAGCGAAAGCTCGCCCGCAAACTCCTGGCCCTCGAGCGCCCGCGGCTCAAGCTGCCCGCTCGCCGCGAGAATGCCGATAGCGATCGGCAAATCGAAGCGGCTCGAGTCCTTCGGCAATTCGGCGGGGGCGAGATTCACGGTAATGCGGCGCGCCGGAAACTCGAAGTGCGCGTGGTTGAGGGCAGCGCGCACACGGTCACGCGCTTCGCGCACCTCCGCGTCGGGCAGACCGACGATGTGAAATGCAGGCAGTCCGGGCCCGAGGTGCACTTCCACGGTGACCTCGGGCGCGTCGATGCCTGCCAGCGCGCGGCTCGCAACGGTAGCAACGGTCATGGCCCACCCTGTTCCCAAGGCGAGCAACGCCTTTGCCGCGCTGCGGTTTACGCGCGCGGCTTGCCGTCGGCGCCGCGTTCGAGCTGGCTTACGCGCGTCTCGAGCGCGGCGAGCTTTGCCTGCGCCTGCTCGAGCAGTCTTTTCTGCGTCTCGAAATCCTCGCGCATCACTAGGTCCATGCGGTCGAACCAGCTCGCGAGCAGCACGCGCAGGTTCTTCTCGATGTCTTGCGCCGGAGAGTTGCGCAAGGCTTCGTTGATGCGCTCGCTCAGGTCTTCAAAGAGCGTCTTGTCAGTCATCGCGCGACCTTAGCATCGCGCGGCGCACCATCGCCGGGCGAGCACGCGGAGCCCCCGCACCGATCTGGGGCGCAAGGCTTTTTGCGATGCGGTATGTGTTTGATCGGACAGAAGGAAAAGCAATGGCATAAGAGATGCTAACTGTCGGGGGCAATTTCCTAACCACCCTCAGGGAGAGCATCAACATGCGTAAGTTCGTCCTGCCACTGGCGCTCGCGGCCTCGGCCTCGGTATCGGCTACAGCCATGGCTCAGCAAGCCGCGCAGACCCCGCCGCCGCCGGTTACCGGGAACATCACCCTCGCCTCGGAGTACCGGTTCCGCGGCATCGATCAGACCTACGGCAAACCGGCCATTCAGGGCGGGTTCGACTATAGCCACGCGAGCGGTGTCTACCTGGGCAACTGGAACTCGAACGTGAGCCAGGGCGCGGGCTATCCGGGCGGCAACATCGAGATGGACTTCTATGGCGGCTACAAGCACGCCTTCGGCGACTTCGGCGCGGACATCGGATTCATTTACTACGCTTACCCGGGAACCGATCCGAAGATTGACAACAAGGAAATCTATCTCGGCGGCAGCTGGAAATTCCTTTCGGCCAAGATCTTCTACGCGCTCGACGACTACTTCTCCTTCAAGCCTGCAAGCGGCGAGAGCACAAAGGGCACCACCTACCTCGACCTCGCGGGTAACTGGGACCTGGGCAATGGCTGGGGCGTAAACGCGCATTACGGCCATACCAACTTCAAACACGTTTCCAACGGCAGCTATAGCGACTGGAAGATCGGCGGCACGAAGGATCTTGCCGGCTGGTTGCTCGGGGCCGCATACGTCGGTACCAACGCTAAAGGCAACTGCTCGAGCGGCGAGTTCTACTGCTTCGGCAACACCAGCGGCACCAAGTTCCGCGACGCCGGGCGCAGCACGATCGTGCTTTCGGTCGGCAAAACCTTCTGAGGCCAACCGAGCGGCCGCGCTGCGGCCGCTCAACGGAGACCCGCATGAAACTCGTAACCGCAATCATCAAGCCCTTCAAGCTCGACGAGGTCCGCGAGGCCCTGTCGGCGATCGGCGTGCAGGGCATCACCGTGACGGAGGTGAAGGGGTTCGGTCGGCAGAAAGGGCATACCGAGCTCTACCGCGGCGCGGAGTACGTCGTCGACTTCCTGCCCAAGGTGAAGGTCGAAGCCGCGATCAAGTCGGAGATGCTCGAGCAGGCGATCGAGGCGATCGAGAAATCGGCGAACACCGGCAAGATCGGCGACGGCAAGATCTTCGTGTTCGATCTTGAGAAGGTTATCCGCATCCGCACCGGTGAAACCGATGCGGCTGCGCTCTGAGGAGAACGTGATGAAGAAACTCTGTGCATTCCTGGCCCTGGTCCTGTCGCTCGCCTTTGCCGGCGTGACGCTTGCCCAGGACAAGCCCGCGGCGGCGCCGGACAAGCCTGCCGCGGCAGCGCCCGACGCGAAAAAGGAAGAAGCCAAGCCCGCGCCGACGCCGAACAAGGGTGATGTCGCGTGGATGCTCACTTCAACGGCACTCGTGCTGATGATGAGCGTACCGGCGCTCGCGCTGTTTTACGGCGGCATGGTGCGCTCGAAGAACGCGCTGTCGATGCTGATGCAGGTGTTCGTGGTGTTCTCTCTCGTGACGGTCCTGTGGTGCATTTACGGCTACAGCCTCGCCTTCACCGAGGGCAATGCCTACTTCGGCTACCTCGATCGCCTCTTCCTGAAGGGCACCTTCGACCCGGCGAAAGGCGAGTTCGCGATGGCCGCGACCTTCAGCAAGGGCGTGGTGATCCCGGAGCTCGTGTTCGTCGCGTTCCAGGCGACCTTCGCGGCCATTACGTGCTGCCTGGTGCTCGGCGCGATTGCGGAGCGCGCCAAGTTCTCCGCGGTGCTTGCCTTCATCGTGCTCTGGTTCACGTTCAGCTACGCGCCGATCGCCCACATGGTGTGGTTCTGGATGGGACCCGACGCCTACACCACGGCGAAGGTCGTCGACGAGATGAACAGCAAGGCCGGCCTCATCTGGCAATGGGGTGCCCTGGACTTTGCCGGCGGCACGGTCGTGCACATCAACTCGGGCGTCGCGGGTCTGGTCGGCGCGTACCTCATCGGCAAGCGCATCGGCTACGGCAAGGAAGCCATGCCGCCGCACAACCTGACGCTCACCATGATCGGCGCGGCGCTGCTGTGGACCGGTTGGTTCGGCTTCAACGCCGGTTCCGCGCTCGAGGCAAACGGTACTGCGGCGCTCGCGTTTATCAACACCTACCTCGCGACTGCGTGCGCGGTGCTTGCCTGGATTGCCGGTGAGGCGATCTTCAAGGGTAAGCCCTCGATGCTCGGCGCCGCCTCCGGCGCCGTGGCCGGCCTCGTGGCGATCACCCCGGCTGCCGGCAACGTCGGCATCCCCGGCGCCTTTGTGATCGGTTTCGCCGCAGGCCTCGTCTGCCTCTGGGGCGTGGGCGGTCTGAAGAAGCTGCTGGGTGCGGATGATTCGCTCGACGTGTTCGGCGTCCACGCCATCGGCGGAATCCTCGGCGCGCTGCTCACGGGCGTGTTCAACGACCCGTCGCTTCTCGGGCCCGGGCTGGTCGAGGACTGGGTCACCGGCAAAGTCGGCTACCCGGGCATGGGCGCCCAGTTGTGGATCCAGTTCAAGGGCGTGATCACCACCTTCATCTGGTCCGGTGTGGTGGCCGCCATCGCTTACAAGATCGTCGATCTGACGATCGGGCTGCGCGTGAGCGAGGAGGATGAGCGCGAAGGCCTCGATACCACCGCGCATGGCGAAGCCGCCTATCGCATGTAGGCGTCCGCATCAACCCACCAAGGGGCGCTGCGGCGCCCCTTTTTTATCTCGAGAGTTTTTCGAGCAAGGCGAGAAGCTGCGCCCGCTCGGCATCGTCGAGCCGTGCAGCGACGCGCCGCTCGTGCCGGGCGATGCGCCGGCGCAGGCGAGCCGCGAGCGAGCGCCCGGCGCGCGTGAGCCATAGCCCGTTGGTGCGCCGGTCGGTGCCGCGGCGGCGCTCGATCAGGCCGCGTTCTTCGAGGGAATCGACCACGCCGACCATGGTCGAGCGATCGAGGCGCACCGCCTCGGCAAGACGCCCCTGCGGCACGCCGGGATTGGCCTCGATCAGGAGCAGCATGCCGGCGCGCCCTGGTGAGAGCTCGCCGACCCGCGCGGCGAAATCGCGAAATACCGCCTGCTGGGCGATGCGCAGCCGGTAGCCGATGAGCTCGGGCAGGATGCCTGCCTTCAGTTCGCTGCGCGCGCGCTTCAATTTGTCCGGCTTCGAACGGGTTGGGCTGATCGTACACGGAATAGAATTGCGGCTTTTCGAGGGACCCATGGCTTACGCAATTCCCCTGTGGACGCCGCCCGCGCTGCCGGTTGCGGGGAGCGCCGAGCAATTTCCCGTACGGCGCATCTTCTGTGTCGGACGCAACTACGCCGAGCACCAGAAGGAAATGGGCGGCGATGGCCGCGAGCAGCCGTTCTTTTTCCTGAAGAGCGAGCACGCGCTGGTGGTGCGCGGCGGCGAAGTGCATTACCCCGCGAAGACCTCCAACTATCACTACGAGACCGAACTGGTCGTCGCCCTCGCGAAAGGCGGCCGGCGCATCGACGCCAAGCGCGCGAACGAGCACATTTTCGGCTACACGGTAGGTCTGGACATGACGCGCCGCGACCTGCAGCAATGGGGCAAGGATCACGGCCGGCCGTGGGACTTCGGCAAGAACTTCGACGAATCGGCGCCCTGCGGCGAACTCGCGCGCCCGGCGCAGATCGGCCATCCGTCGAAAGGGGCGATCTGGCTCCACGTCAACGGAAGACAGCGCCAGCGCGCCGATCTCGCGGACATGATCTGGTCGGTGCCGGAGCAGATCGCTTATCTGTCGGAGCACTACAGCCTGGAGCCGGGCGACATCATTTTCACCGGCACGCCCGCCGGCGTCGGACCGGTGAAGCCGGGTGACGAGCTGCATGCGGGCATCGACGGCGTCGCCGAGCTCAAGGTGAAGATCGCCCCGGCGCTGTGAAGCTTTACACGTATTTCCGCAGCTCCGCCGCCTTCCGCGTGCGCATCGCGCTCAACCTCAAGCGCGTGGCCTACGAGCCGGTGTTCGTGCATCTCGCCAAGGGCGAGCACCGGCAGCCGCACTACGCGCAGGTCAATCCGCAGGCGTTGCTGCCGACGCTCGAGCTCGACGACGGCACGCGACTGACTCAATCGCTCGCCATCATCGAATGGCTGGACGAGAAGCACCCGGCGCCTGCGCTTCTGCCGAAGGACCCGCTTGCGCGGGCCCGCGTGCGCTCGCTCGCCTATCTCGTCGCCTGCGAGATCCACCCGCTCAACAATCTGCGCGTGCTGCAGCACCTGAAGCGCGCGCTCGGCCAGACTCAAGAGCAGATCGACAACTGGTATCGCCACTGGATTGCCGA
>DASXRW010000068.1:0-10148 GCA_036506355.1 Burkholderiales bacterium | reverse complement strand
GGGGCGAAGAACGCGCGCTTGGCGGCCTCCACCGTCGCGAGATAAGCCCCGAGTATGACGAGCAGGACGGCCACCAGCTGCGCCGAGAGCGGCACGAAGCCGAAGAGCGACGCAAGCGGGCTGAGGTAGGGCGCGGCGAGCGCCGCTGCGGCGACCGCGGCCGTGGTCCAGAGAAGCAGCCGGCTCGGCGCGCTGCGCCACGCCGGGCCTTGCGTGCGCAGCGCGAGGATCACGGCGAGCTCGGTGAGCAGCGAGAGCACGAACCAGGCGGTCTGGAAGAGCGGCTCGGGCGCGTCGAATAGCTTGAGGAGAACGACAAACGCGAACAGGTCGAACGCGGTGCTGAGCAGGCCGAAGACCAGCATGAAGCGCCGGATGTGCCGCAGGTTCCAGACCTGGACGCGCTCGAGCCTTTGCGCGTCCACCTTGTCGGTGGCCACCGCGAGAAACGGCAGGTCGGCGAGGAAGTTGTTGAGCAGGATCTGCTTCGCCGCGAGCGGCAGGAAGGGCAAGAGCGGCGTGGCGAGCGCCATCGAGATCATGTTGCCGAAAGTCGAGCTCGTCGTGATGGCGATGTACTTGAGCGTGTTGGCGAAGGTGCGCCGGCCTTCCTCGACGCCGCGGCGCAGAACATCGAGATCGCGCGAGAGCAGCACGACGTCGGCGCTTTCGCGCGCGACGTCGACGGCGCCATCGACCGAGATGCCGACGTCGGCGGCATGCAGCGCCGGCGCGTCGTTGATGCCGTCGCCGAGATAGCCCACCGCGTGTCCGCGCCTTTGCAGCGCGCGCACGATGCGCTCCTTCTGCTGCGGATCGACCTCGGCGAAGACGTCGGTGCGCTCGGCGTGATGCCATAGCGCCTCGTCCCGCATCGCGGCGATTTGCTTTCCGGTGAGCAGCGCGCCCGCGTCCAGCCCGATTGCCGCGGCGACGTGCGCGGCGACATGGCGTTCGTCGCCGGTGACCATCTTGACGCGCACGCCGAGGCGCGCGAGCGCGCGCACGGCGGCCGCCGCGTCGGCCTTCGGCGGATCGAGAAACAGCAGGAATCCGACGAGCGTCATGCCGGTCTCGTCCTCGCGCGCATAGCGCGGCTTCGCGGCCGCGCGCTTCATGGCGAGCGCTAGCACGCGGTAACCACGCTCGGCCTGGCTGCGCTGCCACGCGCCGAGCCGCTCGCGCGCCGCCTCATCGAGCGCACAGGCCGCGAGCACGCTGGCGAAGGCGCCCTTGGTGATGATCAGATGCTCGTCGCCGAGCGCGACCACGACGGTGAGGCGCTTGCGCGTGAAGTCGTAGGGGATCTCGTCGATCTTGCGCTCCCCGCCGGCGTCCAGGCCGCGCCTTTCACCGGCGGCAACGATGGCCGCGTCGAGCGGGTTGTCGATGCCGGTCTCGAGCGCCGCGTTGAGATGCGCCAGCCGCAGGCACTCGGCCGATTCGCCGCCCGCCGCATCGAGCGCGGCGAAGAGCACGACGTTGCCCTCGGTGAGCGTGCCGGTCTTGTCGGTGCAAAGCACCGCCATGCCGCCGAGGTCCTCGATCGCCTCGAGACGGCGCACGATGACGCCGTTCGCCGCCATGGCGCGCGCGCCGCGCGACAGCATCACCGCGACGATCGCGGGCAGGAGCTCCGGCGTCAACCCGACCGCCAGCGCGACGGCAAAGAGCAGCGACTCGAGCGCCGGCCGGCCGAGCCACTGGTTCACCACCAGCACCGCCAGCACGACCGCGAGGGCAACGCGCAGCAAAAGGTAGCCGAACTGGCGCGCGCCGCGCGCGAACTCCGTTTCGCCCTGCGGCGAGGCCAGGCGCGCGGCGATCGCGCCATGCGCGGTCGCCCGGCCGGTGGTCTCGACGACGAAACGCGCCGTGCCGCTGCGCACCGAAGTGCCGGCGAAAACCTTGTCGCCGCTCGCCTTCTCTACGGGGAGGGACTCGCCGGTGAGGCTCGCCTCGCTCACGAGGAAGTCGCAGGCCTCCAGCAGGCGGCCATCGGCGGGCACGAGGTTGCCGGCCGCAAGCAGCACCACGTCGCCCGGCACGATCTCGGCTGCGGGCAGCAGGCGCGGCGCGCCCTCGCGCAGCACGCGCGCAGCGAGCGCGAGGCGCTGGCGCAGCTTCGCCACGGCGGCGGACGCGCGATGCTCCTGCCAGAAGCCGAGCGCGGCGCTGCCCAGGACGATGGCGAGGATGATCCAGGCGTCGAGCCACTCGCGCAATGCGAGCGAGACCAGCGCGCCGAAGACGAGGATCAGGACGAGCGGGCTCGCGAACTGGCGCGCGAGCAGGCGCAGCGTGGCCGCGCGGGGGGCGGGCTCGAGCGCGTTGCGGCCATAGCGCTCCAGGCGTTGCGCGGCTTCCGCGCTCGTCAGGCCCGGCATGCCGCGCAGGGTAGGTGGCTGGCGGCCCGCCGCAGTTGACGACGATCAACTCCGAGGCGCGCAGCGTCACGCAAACTGGGGCATGAGGAGAAATGTCGCGGCAGCGCTGCCGGCCTGGCTGGTCGAGCAATGGCCCGACGCGGTGCTGCTCACCGACGCCAAGGGCGTCATCGAGTACGTCAATCCGGCCTTCGAGCGCCTCACCGGCTATCGCCGCCACGAAGTGCTCGGCCGCACGCCCGCGCTCCTCAAATCCGGCAAGCAGGACGCCGCCTTTTACGCCCGCCTGTGGTCGCGGCTGCGCCGCGGCAGGCCGTTTCGCGGCATCTTCGTGAACCGCCGCAAGGACGGCGCGCTGTTCCACGAGGAGGAGCTGATCCGGCCGTTGCGCGGGCCGAGCGGCCGCATTGCCCATTTTCTCTGCGCCGGCCGCGACGTCAGCGCGCTCATGCGCGAAATGCAGAAGCTGCAGCGCCTCGCGACGCACGATGCGCTCACCGGCCTGCCGAACCGCACGCTCTACGCCGATCGCCTCGGCCAGGCCTTGCGCCAGGCGCAGCGGCGCGGCGAGAGCGTAGTGGTGGCAATGCTCGATCTGGACGACTTCAAGCGGATCAACACGCAATACGGGCACCTCGCCGGCGATACGGTGCTGAAGGCGGTGGCGCGGCGCACGCGGCGCTGCGTGCGCGCGATCGACACGGTCGCGCGCATCGGCGGCGACGAATTCGCTCTCATCCTGCCGGTGACGCGCTCGAGCGTGGCGGGCGAGCGCGTCCTGGAAAAAATCCGCGCCACGAACGCAGGCGCAGTGCGCTACGGACGCGCTCGGATTCCTGTGAGCGTCAGCATCGGGGCGAGCGTGTACCCACGGGACGGCCGATCCGACACCGGGCTGCGCAAGCGTGCCGACGCGGCCTTGTATGCCGCGAAGAAAGCCGGTGGCAACCGCTGGCGCTCAGCCGTCTAGAGGCTCGGTTTCGGATTGCCGCCGTAGGTCTTTTCGTGGCGCTCCTGGCACTGCACGCAACGCATGGCGGCGGGGAACGCCTTGAGCCGCTCGTAACCGATGTCGCTGCCGCAGTCGGCGCAGATGCCGTAGGCGCCGTCCTTCAGGCGCTCGCGCGCGGCTTCGAGCGCGCGGAACTCCTCGAGGTCGCGCGTGACGTCGGCTTGTTCAAGGTCGGCGAAAAGCGACGCCACGGATTCGTCCCCGGTGTCCGGTGCCGGCCCGGCGTGCTCGGCATACGGATGCTCGCGCGTGCGCGCAGTGTCCTGCCCCAATTCCGCGAGCAACGCTTCGCGGCGCTCATCGAGCTGGTGCTGCAGTTTTTCGGTCTGTGTCGGGGTGAGCGCCATTGCAATCTCCACGGTTAGCCCTGGTTAGACGCGCGAGCGGCGGGAAGTTTGACGAGAATCAACCTCCGGGCCGCGGCGTTCGCCGACCATTGCGACATGGGCCTGCCGCTTGCAATTGGCGTTCCAGGAGCCGAGCCGGGCGTCGATCTCCTGCTCGGCGTCGATCGCGAATATCGCGACAAGGCGCGCGGCGGCTCGCTGCCAAGGATTGCGCCACGGCGCTGCAACGCCGAAGGCAAGACCTGGCTGCCGGTGCTCCACACCCGCTACGGCCCGTGGCATTTCACCGCGCTTTTTTCCAATACCGAGCGCGCGCACGAGCTGCACCGCACGTATGACTGGGTGGTGATCCACTTCACCGATCCGGACGGCGCTCAGGGCCAGGCGACGGTCGTCACCGAAACGCGCGGCACCTCAAGGGGCAAGCGCGTGGTGCGCGGCCGCGAGCCGCAGTGCGCCCGCTACTACCGCTCGGCTATCGCCGAGCCCAGCCGCGCCACTAGGCCGCTTTTGCCTGCACCGGAAAGGCCGCGATCGACCGATCGCGCGCTTCGAGCCGCAGCAGCTCGCGCGCCGCTGCCGCGGCGGCCTGGCTGATGGCCCGCTCGGCGCTCGGCGCGGCGGCGTTGACGATCAGCTGATGCTGCGGGAAGCGCAGATCGATGCGTGCTGCGAACTGCGCCGCGCTTGCCTCGAGCTCGAAATGCAATCCGGCGAGCGCCGGGTAGCGGCCCGAGAGCCGGCGCGCCTCGTGCTGCATGCGGCGCACGCATGCCTCCAGGTCGGGCACGTCGCGCGCACTGATCTTGAAATGCGGCGCACTCATCGATAGACGAGCACCGGCACGCCGGCGCGCGTGAGCACCTTGCTCGTCACGCTGCCGAGCGCCAGGCGCGCGAGCCCGCGCCGCCCATTGGTGCCGATGAAGATGACGTCGCAATTGCGCGTGCGCGCGGCTTCGACGATGCCTTCGTCGGGCGTGATCGCGCGGTCGACGAGTGAATCGAAGCGCACACCGGCATCGAGCGCGGCGCGCGCCGTGCCTTCGATGAAATGCGCACGCGCCTCGCGCACGTCTTTCTTGAGCGAGCCGGAGGGCGGAAAGCGGTAGCCGTCGCCATAGATATTGTGCGCCGAGGGCAGCGCGTGGTAGCCGGTTATGCGCGCACCGATCTCCTTGGCGAAGGCGATCGCCTTGCGAGCGGCCTTGCGCGATACGGGCGAGTCGTCGATCGGCAGCAGGATGTGCCGGAACATGGCGGTCTCCTTATTTGGCGGAGGTGAGTAGTTTTTCAAGGCCGGCGATGTCGAGGATGCGCACGTGCTTCTGCTCGACCGCGATCAGGCCGTCCTTCTGGAACTGGGAGAAGAGCCGGCTCACGGTCTCGAGCTTGAGGCCGAGGTAGCTGCCGATCTCCTCGCGCGTCATGCGCAGGTGGAAGTCGGACTGCGAGTAGCCGCGCCGCACGAAGCGTTTGGAGAGGTTGGAGAGGAACGCCGCCAGGCGCTCCTCCGCGCGCATCGAGCCGAGCAGCATCATGACGCCGTGGTCGCGCACGATCTCGCGCGAGAGCACCGAGTGGAGATGGCGCTGCAGCGCCGGGTAGTCGCGCGCCATCGATTCGATCAGCGAGTAGGGCATGACGCACACCTCGCTGTCCTCGAGCGCCACCGCGGTGCTGTTATGGTGCCCGGAGCCGATGCCCTCCATGCCGAGGAGCTCGCCGCCCATGAAGAAGCCGGTGACCTGCTCGCGGCCCTCGCCGTCGACCACGCTGGTCTTGAAGAAGCCGCTGCGGATCGCATAGACCGAGGTGAACTCGTCGCCCGCGCCGAACAGGCTCTCGCCGCGCTTCACGCGCCGGCGCGCGTAGACGATGTTCTGCACCTGCTCGAGATCCTCGATGCACACGCCGCCCGGCAGGCACAGCTCGCGCAGGTTGCAGCTCGTGCAGGTGACCTCGAACTTGCGGGTCGCCTCGGGCTGGCTCACGAAACGGGCCCTGGCTTGTATTTTGAGTGCGATGACGGCTGGCATGACATCTCCCTTGGCTTTACTTCGCGGCGCGCTGCGCGACGGCGTCGCGGACGCGCTCGAATTCTCTGGACTTGTCGAAAAAGGCCCGCGCCCCGAAGCGCTCGGCGATCTGCCGGTACGGGTCGGCGGAGTAATTGGAGAGCATCACCACATCGATCTCCGGGGCACGCGCGTGCAGCTCGCGCAGCACGTCGAAACCGCTGCCTTCGGCGAGCTGCACGTCGAGCACCACGAGATCGGGTTTTGTCTGGAGGATGTCGCGGATCGCGGCGGCTGCGCCGCTCGCGCGCCCGGCGATCGTGGTGCCGGGCACCTCGGCGATCATCGCCTCGATGCGCTCGCGCACCATCGGAGAATCTTCAACCAGAAAGACTTGCATGGCCGCCAGTGTGCCGGCCGCAGCGCCGCCGCACTATCGGCGGCGGCTGAAAATCGGCGTCAGACGATTCCTACCAAATCGCCTTTAGGCGATTGCGCGCAGCGCTTCGCGCAGCCGCTCGAATTCCGTGCTCTTGTCGAAGAAGCCGCGCGCGCCGAGGCTCTCGGCCTTGCGCCGGTACGCGTCGTTGGCGAAATTCGTCAGGACGTAAAAATCCACCTGGGGGAGCGAGGCGCGCGTGGCGCGCATCACATCGAAGCCGTTGCCCTGTTCGAGCTGGATGTCGAGCACCACCACGTCGGGCCGGGCCTTCTCGATGGCCGCGATCGCTTCGGTGGCGCCGGCCGCGTGCCCGCAGGCTTGCGCGCCGGGAATCGACGCCAGGATCGCCTCCACGCGGCTGCGCAGCATGGGGGAGTCCTCGACCAGGAACACCTTCACCCGCGCAGTGTGCCGAAGAGCGCAGCCGGCGTATGTCGCCGGAATTCCGAGTTTCGGGGTAGGAAAACTCCTACTTCGCGTGCTTCGCACCGAGCTCGTCGAGCAGCGTCGCGTTCGGGCAGAACTCGGCGAGGCTCGTCTCGCCGTCCGACGCGAGCCAGTGATCGCACTGCTCGATGCTCGGACAGAGCACGCAGCGGCGCACGGCACGGGCGAGCTTCGCCTGGCTCGCGGGAGCGTCGTCGGCGACGATGCCGCGCCGGGCCATCACGCGCCAGATCTGGAGATCCGCCTCGCGCGCACTGATGCGGCGCCACGCGGCATAGATGAAAGGCAGCGCGGCGACGACGGCCGCGAAGAGAAGAAGCAGGGTCACGCTGATCGACAGGGTTTGCATCGCGCGTCCTTAGCGTTTCATGCGCTCGATGAATCCTGCATTCGGACAGAAGTGCTGGTAGCCGTCGCGCGCGCCGCTCGAGAGCCAGGCACGGCATTGCGCCGCCTCGTTGCAGGCGAGGCAGCGCTGCACGGCGACGGCGAAGTCGTGGCTGCCTGACGATATCGCCCGATACGCCACATCGTCGCCCTGGCGCCGCAGCGCCTGGTCGAGCAGCAGCGGCTTGCTGCTGCCCTCCTGCCGAAAGACGGCGAGCATGACCAGCACGGCGACGAAGAGCACGAGAAGGCCGCTGCTGACGGCGGCAACGGAGGCGAGCAGGTCCATGCATCACAGGTTATGCCTGCGCCGGCAGTGCGGCTTGATTTGCATCAAGCGCGTTTCGGAGTCGCGGAATTGACGAATGTCAAGTCGGCTCGCGTTCACACGCGCAGCATGGAGCCATACATCACCAACCAAAGGAGAAGCAACATGCTGGGCCTCACCAAAGACGATTTCCGCATCAAGGCGGAAAGCTTTGACCTCACGAACGGCGCGAACATCCTGCGCATCATCGCCGGCGCGTTCATGTTTCCACACGTCGCCGGAAAATTTGCCGTCATCAGCACGCTCACGCTGAACGCGGGAACGGTGGGCTTTTTCGCCAAAGCGGGCATGACGCCTGGCACCTTGTGGGTCTACCTGGCGGCCGCGGCGGAATTGACCGCCGGTATCCTTCTCGTGCTTGGGCTATGCACGCGCTTTGCGGCGCTCGGCGCCGCGGCGATCCTAGGGATCGCGGTCTACGCGCTGCAGGTCGTGAAAGGCTTCGGCTGGACCTGGAATACCGGCGGCTATGAATATCCGGTGTTCTGGGCGCTGGTGTGCGTGGCCATCGCCGTCGAGGAGTTCAAGCGGGTCTTTGCGACAAATCGAAAACCCGCGGCGATTGGCGCGGCGCGGCTGGCGGTCTGAGTCTTAGCCGACGAGCTTGTGCTCTAGCGCATAGCGCACAAGCTCGGCGGTGCTGCCGAGCTTGAGCTTCTCCAGGATGCGCGTCTTGTGCGTGCTCACGGTCTTGACCGAGAGATGCAGGCGCTCGCCGATCTCGGTGGGCCCCAGGCCTTCGACCAGCAGCCGCAGCACTTCGAACTCGCGGTCGGAGAGCGCCTCGTGCGGCGATTTTTCCGCCGCGACCAGGCTCGCCGCCGCGGCTTCGCCGATGTGCACGCCGCCGGCCGCGATCTTGCGGATCGCGCCAACCAGCTGCTCGGCGGCACTGTCTTTGTTTAGATAGCCCGAGGCGCCGGCCTTCAGCACGCGCGCGGCGTACTGCTGCTCGCCGTGCATCGAGAGCACGAGGATGCGCAGCTTCGGTTTCTCGCTCTTCAGCCGCTTGACGAGCGCGATGCCGGAGAGGCCCGGCATCGACAGGTCGACCACCGCCACCTCGCAGTCGGAGGACTTCACCAGCCGCAGGAGCTCGTCGCCGTCGCCGGCTTCGCCCGCGACCTGCAGGTCGGGGGTTGCCGCGAGGATGCGCTTCAACCCGTCGCGCACGATCTTGTGGTCGTCGGCGAGCAGCACGCGCGTCATGCCGTCGCCTCTTGCACGACCGGCCGCGGCGGCACCCTGACCCGCACTCGCGTGCCGCCGCGCGCGGCGCGGCTCACGTCGAAGGAGCCGCCGAGGTAGGTGACGCGCTCGCGCATGCCTTTCAGGCCGAGCGAGCGCGCCTTGGCGATGTCCTCGGACGAGATGCCGCGCCCGTCGTCCTCGACCTCGAGGCTCAGCATCCCGCCTTCGGTGCCGAGGACCACCCAGGCGTTCTTGGCACCGGAGTGGCGCGCGATATTGGTGAGCGATTCCTGCAGCGCGCGGTAGAGCGCCGTGGCGACCGGCTTCGAAACGTTGTCGAGCGGCGCGTCGCCCAGCTGGCGGTAGCTGCAGCCGATCCCCGAGCGCTTGGCAAAATCGTCCACCAGCCACGCAGAAGCATCGGCCAGCCCGAGGTCGTCGAGCATCAGCGGCCGCAGGTTCGCCGAGATGCGCCGCGTGGCGCTTACCGTCTGGTCGAGCATCGTGTTCATCTCGGCCGCCTTCTTCGCCACCTCGGCATCTGCGCCGAGGCGCTCGCGCAGCCACGAAAGGTCCATCTTGAGCGCGGTGAGGAGCTGTCCGAGCTCGTCGTGCAGCTCGCGGGCGATCAGGGTCTTTTCCTCTTCGCGCGCCTCCAGCACGCGCGCGGACAGGTCGCGCAGCTCCTGCTGCTGGCGCTTGAGCTCGTCCTCGTAGCGCTTGCGCAGCGTGATGTCGCGCAGGATCACCGTATAGAAACGCTCTCCCGCCTCGCCGGCCTGGGAGATCGACGCCTCGATCGGGAACTCCTCGCCCTCATTTTTCTCGTTTGTGCGCAGCGCCCACAGCGTGGTCACGTCGCCCATGCGGCGGCTGGTGACGCCGGTCTTGCCGAAGTGCTCGATATGGCCGCGGTGCGCGGGCCGAAAGCGCTGGGGGATGAACCGGTCGAGCTGCGCGCCGAGCGCCTCGTCGCGGCGGCAGCCGAAAACCTGCTCGGCGGCGCGATTGAAGAGCACGATCCGTTGCGCGCCATCGACGGTGATGATGGCATCCATCGCGGAGTCGACGATCGCCTCGAGCTGCGCCTCGCTCGCCTCGACGCGGCTGCCCGCCACCAGCACCTCGCGCGCCGCGACGATCACGCCGGCGCCGACCACCAGCATGTCGGCGAGGATCACGCCGCCCAGCAGCCAGGGCGTGGCGGTGCCGCCGACGAACGCGGCGATGTTGAGCGCGAGCAGCGCGGCGAGCGCCGCCGCGCCGGCGGCGATCACCGCCGGACGCCTAAGCGCGCTGCCTTTGACGCGGATCAAACCGCCGCCGCGCGCGCGATCCATAGTTGGCTCAATGAATTACCCCGCATCCGAACTCGTCATCGACCCGGTGCTCATCCGTCAGTACGACGTGAGCGGCCCGCGCTACACCTCGTACCCCACCGCCGACCGCTTCGTCGAGGCCTTCGGCGACACGGAACTAAGGCAGTGGCTCGCCAAGCGCAACATCGGCGGCATCAGTCAGCCGCTCTCCGTTTATGTGCATCTGCCCTTCTGCGAGAGCATTTGCTACTACTGCGGCTGCAACAAGGTC
>DASXRW010000067.1:0-5483 GCA_036506355.1 Burkholderiales bacterium | reverse complement strand
CGTGCCTTCGAACACCACGGTACCGTGGTCGATGACGTAGACACGGTCGGCGAGCTGCAGCGCCATCTCGGCGTTCTGCTCGACGAGCAGCATGCTGACGCGCTCGGTCTTCAGCTCGCGGATCGTGCTCATCACCGCGTTGACTACCATGGGCGCGAGGCCCTGCGACGGCTCATCGAGCAGCAGCAGCTCGGGCCCCGTGAGCAGCGCCCGGGCGATGGCGAGCATCTGCTGCTCGCCGCCCGAGAGCTCGCGGCCCTTGTGACCCAGCCTTTCTTTCAATCCCGGAAAGCGTTCCAGCACGCTTTGCATCTGCCACCGCGAACCCTTGCGCTGCGCTATCGATAGGTTTTCCCGCGCGGACAAGAACGAGAAGATGCCGCGCGTCTCCGGGACGAGCGCGATGCCCGAGCGCGAGATGCGGTGCGGATCGAGGCCGGCGATGTCGCGGCCCTTGTAGCGGATCGTGCCTTTGCGCGGCGGCGTAAGGCCGGTGACGGAGCGCAGCGTGGTGGTCTTGCCGGCGCCATTCCTGCCCAGCAGCGCGACCACTTCGCCCTCGGCGACGCCCAGCGACAGCCCGTGCAGGATATGGCCGAGGCCGTAGTAGGTATCGATTGCCTGCAGCTCGAGGATCATGCGGCCACTCCGCCGAGATAGGCACGCCGCACCTCCGCGTTGCGCTGGATCTCCTCGGGCGTGCCCTCGGCGATCAGGCTGCCGAAGTGCATCACCGAGATGCGGTCCGACACGTTCATGATGATGTCCATCTTGTGCTCGATCAGCACGATGGTGTAGCGGCCCTTGAGCGAGCGCACCAGCGCCACCATCCTGCGCGTCTCCTCGGGCGAGAGGCCCGCGGCGGGCTCATCGAGCAGCAGCACGCGCGGCGCGGCGGCGAGCGCGATGGCGAGCTCGAGCTGGCGCTGCTCGCCATGCGAGATTTCGCGCGCGGGCTGGTCGGCCTTGTCCGCCAGCCCGACATCGGCCAGCGCCGCCCGCGCCTGGGCGGTGGCCTCGGGATAATGCTCCGCACGCCGCCACAGGAGGCCGCGCCAGAACTTGCTGCAGGCAAAGGCGGCGAGCCAGACATTGTCCAGCAGCGAAAAGGCGGGGAACACATTGGTGCGCTGGAACGAGCGCGCGAGGCCGAGGTGCGCGATGCGATGCGCCCGCGTGCCGGTGATGTCGCGCCCATCGAACACGATGCGCCCGGCGCTCGGCGGGAACGTTCCCGTCAGCAGATTGAAGAGCGTGGTCTTGCCGGCGCCGTTCGGCCCGATGATCGAGTGCAGCGTGCCCGCCTCGACGCGCAGGCTCACCGCGTTCACCGCGGTGAGCGCGCCGAAGGATTTGCTCAGGCTGTGCGTTTCGAGGATCGCCATAGCCAGAAGCGCGACCAGGCTTCGACCACGCCGCCGCGCAGGAAGAGCACCACGATGACGAACGCCACGCCGAGCAACAGCGGCCAGCGCGCCCACACCACGCTCATCGACTCCGAGAGCCAGATGAAGACGAACGAGCCGATGATCGGGCCGTAGAGCGAGCCGGAGCCGCCGATCAGCGTGGCGAACACCACGTTGCCCGAGGTGACGAAGCCGATCGCCTCGAGCGGCACGATGCCGAAGAGCATCGCGTAGAGCACGCCGGCCAGGCCCGAGAAGGCGCCGCCGATGACGAACGCCAGCAGCTTGAAGCGCGGCACGTGGTAGCCGACCGCCTCGGCGCGCACTTCGTTCTCGCGGATGCCCTGCAGGATCTTGCCGAGCGGCGATTCGACGATGCGCTTCATCAGCCAGAGCGAGAGCAGGAAGAGCGCGGAGACGAAAATGTAGTAGGCCACCGGATCGCGGAAGTCGATGCCGAGCATCGCCGGCCGCGGCACGCCCGGCATGCCGTCCTCGCCGCCGGTGACGCTCGTCCACTGGTAGGCGATGAAGTAGAAGAGCTGATTCAGCGCGAAGGTCAGCATGATGAAGTACAGGCCCGAGCGCTGGACGCACAGATAGCCCACCAGCAGCGCGGAGACCGCGCCGACCGCCACGCCGATGCCGAGCGCGGCAAAGACGCCGATGGCGTAGTGCTTGAGCAGGTAGCCCGCCACGTAGGCCGCGGAACCAAAGAACGTGGATTGACCGAAGGACAGCAGCCCGGTGTAGCCGAGCAGCAGGTTAAGCCCGAGGCCGAAGATGGCGAAGATCCAGATCTCGCTGGCGATCGCAGGGCGGACGATGAATGGCAGCAGCACCACCGCGGCGAGGATGAGAACCAGCGCTCTCATCGGATGCCGAACAGACCTTGCGGCCGCACGAGCAACACCGCGGCCATCACCGCGAAGATCACCGCGGTCGACGCTTCGGTCCAGTACGCGGCGACGACCGCCTGCGCCACGCCGATGAGAAGTCCGGCGGCGATGGCGCCGAGCAGGTTGCCCAGCCCGCCGAGCGCCACCACCACGAAGGCGATGCCGAGCATATCGACGCCCATGCCGGGCGAGAGGCCGCGGATCGGCGCGGTGAGCGCGCCCGCGATGCCCGCGAGATAGGCGCCGAGCGCAAAGGCGACCGTAAAGAGCCAATGGATGTCGATGCCGAGGAGCGACACCATCTCCTTGTTCTCGATGCCGGCGCGCATGATCGCGCCGTAGCGGGTCTTTTCCAGGAACAGCCAAGTGAGCACGACCAGCAAGCCCGCCATCAGCATCACGAACAGGCGGTACTTCGGATAGAAGGTGAAGCCCAGGTCGACGCCGCCGCGCAGGATCGCCGGCGGCAGGTGGCTGATGCCAACCGGCCCCCAGATGACGATGATCAGCTCGTTCAGGATCAGCGCGAGGCCGAAGGTGAAGAGGAGCTGGTAGTCATGCCCGGCGGCGTAGAGGCGCCGCACTCCTGCGTATTCGATCAACAAGCCCAGAACGGCGACGCCGATGGGCGCGACGAGCAGCCCGAGCCAGAAGTTGCCGAGCAGTCCGACCACGCTGACCAGGAAGTACGCGCCGATGGCAAAGAGCGCGCCGTGCGCGAAGTTCGGGATGTTGAGCACGCCCGTGATGAGCGACAGGCCGAGGCCCATCAGGGCGTACAGCATGCCCGTCGCGATCCCGTTAAGGATCTGGCCGAGAAGGAGGTTCAAACGCTAAAAAGGGGTCAGAGCAATTTTCCTGTAACTACTAACGAGCGTAGGTGTTACAGGAAAATTGCTCTGACCCCATTTTATTGAGTTCAGAAGCCGCCGATGTCCTTGCAGGCGGCGTATTCCTTCGGCAGCGGCGTGTCGCCGGTGGCGATCACGTCGGCAAAGTCGAGCTCCTCTTTCATCGCCTTCTTCGGCTTGCAGCGCAGGAAGAAGTAGGGGCGCAGCGTCTGGTGCGTCGCCGGATCGACGCGCATGCGGCCGAGGAGGTCGTTCACCTCGATGCCTTCGAGCGCCTTGATCACCGCCTGCGTGTCCGTGGACTTCGCCTTGTCGAAGCCGGCCAGCATCAGCCGCGTCATCGAATAGGCGGCCGAGGGCGCATAGCCGGGCGGCGTGCCGAACTTGGCGCGGTAGTTCTTGACGAACGCCTTCGCCACCGGCGTATCCGCGGTGTAGTAGAAGTTGGAGCCGACCCAGAGGTTGTCGCGGATCTCGGGGGCGAGTTGGATCAGCTCCTCCACGCCCGAGGACCAGCACATGATGAGCGGGATCTTCGGCGTGAGCCCGAAGTTGAAGATCTCGCGCGCGCCGGCGACCGCGTCGCCGCCGAAGTTGATCATCGCCACCACGTCGGGCTTGTTGGCCGCGGCCTTCTGCACGTAGTTCGAGAACTCGCGCTCGCCGAGCGGATGGCGGTCGGCGCCGACGAATTCGAGCCCGTGGGTCTTGCCGACTTCCTTGATGTACTTCTCCACCGACCAGCCGAAGGCATAGTCGGCGACCAGCAGGTGCCAGCGCTTCGCCTTCGGATTGGCCTTCATGAAGTTGTCGACCACGGTCTTCGCCGCGGTGTAGGGGCTCGCGGCCCACTGGAACGAGTAGCGGTGGCAGCGCGCGCCCGAAATGTCCTCGGTGCCGCCGCTGAAGAAATGCAGCACCTTCTTCCTCTTCGCCACCTCCGATACGGCGAGCGCCACTCCCGAGGACCACGGGCCGATCATGAAACGCGCGCCTTCGCCGTCGATCGCTTCCTCGGCGCGCCGCGTCGAGGTGCCCGCCTGCGTCGCGCCGTCGCGGGTGATGTACTTGATCGGCTGGCCGAGCACCTTCATGCCGCGCTCCTCCAGCGCCATGCGCATGCCGCGGTCGTTGAGCGGCCCGACGTCGGCAAAGGCGCCGGTCTGGTCCCAGAGTCCCAGGATCACGACTTCCTTCTGCTGCGCCCGGATGATGGCGGGGAACCCGAGGCCCGCGGCAGCGGCGCCGATTTTCAGGATGTCTCTGCGTTTCATGTGCCTCCTCCCTCGTGAAGGGGCGAGCCTACTCCAAACGGTTCGACGGCTGTCGAAGTGTTCCGAATGGACGCGCACGCGTCGGGGGCGGGACAATGGGGCGATGCAACCTCGACGTATCGCCTCCACCGCCGCCATGCTCGCGGACCCCAGCCGCGCCGCGATGGTGCTCGCGCTGATGGACGGCCGCTCGCGCAGCGCCAAGAAGCTTGCCCTCGACGCCGGGGTCAGCGCGCAGACGGCGAGCACGCACCTGAGGAAGCTGGTGGACGCGAACATGCTCGTCTGGCAGGGAGAGGGGCGCTCGAAGTACTTCCGCCTGGCCGGAGCCGACGTCGCCCAGGCTGTCGAAGCCCTCTCCACCCTGGACGTTCCACGCGCGCTGCCCGCCGCGGCGCGTGAGCTGCGCTTCGCGCGCTGCTGCTACGACCACCTCGCGGGACGGCTCGGCGTAGCGCTCACCGAGCGCCTCCTGCAACCGGGGAATACGGTGCTGCGCGATCTCGGCATCGATCTGGCCGCGCTCGAAAGCTCGCGCCGGCCGCTCTTCAGGTGTTGCACCGACTGGACCGAGCGGCGCCCGCACGTCGCCGGCGCGCTCGGTGCCGCGCTCCTTCAGCGTTACAAGGACGAGCGCTGGCTCGCCGCCGTGCAAGAGTCGCGAAAGCTCGTCGTCACATCGGCGGGCAAGTCCGCCTTCTCGCGCCTATTCGACCTCCCTCCGGCTTTCTTCGCACAGGATTGATTCGATCTAGGGAATAATCGCGGCTCCGCATGCCGCCGATTATTTCGATTACCGGGCTCGAGAAGCGCTACGCCTCGGGCCTGCAGGCGCTGAAGCAGGTCAACCTCGAGATCCGAAACGGCGAAATCTTCGCGCTGCTCGGGCCGAACGGCGCCGGCAAGACCACGCTCATCAACATCGTCTGCGGCATCGTCACGCCCTCGGCCGGCACGGTGAGCGTCGGCGGGCACGACGTCATCAGGGACTGGCGCCCGGCGCGCGAGCTGATCGGCCTCGTGCCGCAGGAGCTCGCCATCACCCCCTTCGAG
>DASXRW010000066.1:0-5755 GCA_036506355.1 Burkholderiales bacterium | reverse complement strand
GCGCTTCGGCACCGCGGGGCGCTCGATCGCGCTCGCGAGCAGCCAGGACGCGCTCGAGGAGTTTCCGATCGCGAGCGTCACCAACCTGTCGCGCGCGCTGACGCGCGTCGGGGAGCAGATGAACGCCGACGAGGACATGGTGTTTCTCTTCCTCACCGCGCACGGCTATCGCAACCACCGGCTCTCGGCGGTGCAGCCGCCGCTCGATCTCGCTGCGCTCACGCCAACGGCGCTCGGCCGCCTGCTGCAGGACGCGGGCATCAAGTGGCGCGTGATCGTGGTGTCGGCCTGCTATTCCGGCGGTTTCATCGAGCCGCTGCGCGACGACAACAGTATCGTCATCACGGCCTCGTCGCCGGACCGCAGCTCGTTCGGCTGCGAGCCGGGCCGCGACTTCACCTATTTCGGCGAAGCCTATTTCCGCGATGCGCTGGCGCGCACGCGCTCCTTCACCCGGGCGTTCGAGCTCGCGAAGAGCGCAGTGGTCAAGCAGGAGGCAGAGGAGAAACTCACGCCTTCGCTGCCGCAGATCTGGGTCGGGCCGGCGATCGCCGAGCGGCTAAAGCAGGCGGCCGATTCCCCAGACAAGGAGTGAGAGCAGCACCGTGCTCGCGAGCGGCACGTAATAGACGCGCCCGCGCAGCGGAATGCGGAAATCGCCCGGCAGGCGGCCAAGCGAAATACGGCCGAATAGCGGCGTCACCATCGCTAGAATCACGAGCGCCAAGAACAACGTCACGAGCCACTTCACCATGATCGAACTGTATACCTGGACCACGCCGAACGGCCGCAAGCTGTCCATCATGCTCGAGGAATGCGGCCTGCCCTACCGCGTGCACAAGATCAACATCGGCACGAACTCGGAGCAGTTCGCTCCGGACTATCTCAAAATCAACCCGAACGGGAAAATCCCGTCCATCGTCGATCCCGACGGGCCCGACGGCAAGCCGATCGCGATGATGGAATCGGGCGCCATCCTGGTTTACCTCGCGGGCAAGACCGGCAAGTTCCTGCCGCGCTCGGTGCGCGGCAAGTACGAGGCGCTGCAGTGGCTCATGTTCCAGATGGGCGGCGTCGGCCCGATGTTCGGACAGGCGCATCACTTCATGCGCGCGAAGAAGGACGAGATTCCCTACGGCAGCGAGCGCTACGGGGCGGAAGCGAAGCGGCTTTACGGTGTCATGGACAAGCACCTCGCTGACCATCAGTACTTCGCCCGCGAGTACACCATCGCCGACATCGCGATCTACCCGTGGGTCGCGCGCTATGAGTGGCATCGCGTCGACCTCGGCCAGTTTCCGAACGTGAAGCGCTGGTACGACACAATCGGCGCGCGGCCAGCGGTGCAGAAGGGCATGGCCGTACCGCAGGTGTAAAACCCAAAATCAGGGACAGACCACGATTATTTTCTCCGCCGCGCTGGCGGAAAACGTGGTCTGTCCCTGATTTAGTTTAGCGATGCTCTAGAACGTCGGCGAGCGTGGCGGCGTCGACGGGTTTCACGAGGTGCAGGTCGAAGCCGGCCTCGCGCGTGCGGTTGCGGTCCTCGGGCAGGCCGTAGCCGGTGATCGCGACGAGATAGGGACGCCGCGCGCCGCCGAGCGAGGCGCCGAATTCCTCGCGTATGCGCCGCGCGAGCTCGTAGCCGTCCATCTTCGGCAGGCCGACGTCGATCAGCGCGATCTCGGGCGCGGCGGCACGCACCGCTTCAAGGCCGCTCAGGCCGTCGGCCGCGACACGCACCAGATGGCCTTCCAGCTCGAGCATGCGCCGCAAGGTCTCGCGCGCATCCTCGTTGTCCTCGACTACCAGGATGTCGCGCGCCGCTGGCGCGGTTTTCCCGCCCGCACGGACGCGCGACATGCGGGGCGCGTGGATCGCGGGGAGCCGCACGGTGAGCACGCTGCCGCGCCCGGGGCCTTCGCTGCGCGCGGCCGCCGAGCCGCCGTGCAGCTCGGCAAGGCGCCGCACCAGCGTGAGGCCGATGCCCAGGCCGCCATAGGAGCGGTCGAGCGGCCGCTCGCCTTGCACGAAAGGCTCGAACGCGCGCGCCGCGAGCTCCGCTGGCATGCCGATGCCGGTGTCCGCGACATGCAGCACGGCATCGTCGCCCTCCCGCGCTACCGTCACGGTGATCGTGCCGCCTTCGGGCGTGAACTTGAGCGCGTTGCCGAGCAGGTTGCCGAGGATCTGCTCGATCCGCGTGGGATCGGCATCGATCCAGACCGGCTCGAGCTGCTGCGCGAGGCGACGCTGGCCCGTGCGGCCCGCCGCGCGGATCGTCGCGAGCGCACGCGCCGCGGCCTCGGCGAGATCGAGCGGCTGGCGCTGCAGCACGATCTTGCCCGTCATGGCGCGTGCCGCGTCGAGCAGATCGTCGGTCATGCGCCCGAGGTGCTGCACCTGACGGCCGATCACGGCACGGGCGTGCGCGCGCGATTCCTCGTCGGGCGCGCCGAGCAGCTGGGCCGCGTTGGCGATCGCGCCGAGCGGATTCCTGAGCTCGTGACCGAGCATCGCGAGAAACTCGTCCTTCGAGCGGTTGGCCTCCTCGGCGATGGCGCGCGCCTGCCGCTCGCGCGCGAGCAGCTCGTCACGCTCCGCCTCGCCGCGCGCGCGCTCGTCCGCGGCGACCGCGAGCGACTCGGCGACCTGGCGGATCTCGCTGATCGGCGTATCCGGCAGCTTTAGCCGCTCGCGCCGCCCCAAGGAGCGCGCGGCGGCGCCGAGCTCGGCGATCGGCCGCGCGATGCCGCGCGCGACGAGCAGCGCGGCGAGCGCCGCGAGCCCGATCGAGAGCAGGATGCCGCCGCCGTAGACGAGGAGCGAGCGGCGCGCGCCGGCGTCGACGTACGAAGGCGGGACGCCGATCGCCACGGTCCAGCCGGTCACCGGCGAGCGGGTGAAGGCGGTGTAGCTGGCGTCGCCCTCAAGCGTGGCCACGAGCGCCACGCCCTCGCCGCCGCGCTCGTCCATCAGTGCCTTCAGCCCGGGCGCCGGCTGCCCGCCGAGGAACTCCTCGTGCTGCCGCGTGCGCGCGACGCGCTGGTCCTTCGCATCGAACACCGAGACCACCCAGTCGCTCGGTACCCGCTGGCGGTTGATGACTTCGCGGATCCCGTCCGGTGCGAGCAGCGCCGAGAGCACGTAGCGCAGCGCGCCATTGCGCATCACCGGCACGCGCAGCGCGAAGTTGTAGCCGCCCTGCGGGCCGCGCGCGAGGATGCCGATCGCGCTTTTCCCCTCGCGCAGCACCGCCGCGACGCTTTCGGGCTCTGCGGTGCGCGGCAAGGCGGTGCCGCTCGCGTAGGAGGTGTTGAGCAGCATCCTTCCCTTCGCGTCGTGCACGATCACCGCGCGCCACTGCAGGCGCGTATCCACCACGCGCTTGGCGAGCTCCTGGAAGCGCCGCAGATCGCCGTTGTCGAGCACGGTCGCTGTCGCCATCGCTTCCAGCACGGCGAGCGAGCGGCTGAGCTCCGCGTCGACCGCGGTCGAGAGCGCGCGCGTGATCTCGATGCCGGCGCGCTCGGCCTGCTCGCGCTGCTGGTGCACGAGCGCGAGCAGGCCCACGCCGGACATCAGGGCGAGCGGCAGGAACGCCGCCGCCGCGAGGTAGGAGAGCCTGGTGCGCAGCGCGACCTTGCGCGGGGTCACTTGCGCGCGTGCCTTTCCAAAAATGCGTTGATCTCCTCGAGGCGCAGCTGCGGCTCGCCCGGCACCGGCTGCGTGCCGACCACGCGATTCATCCATTCCATGTTTTCCTGCATCCGCGCGACCACCGCGCGCCACTCGGCGGCGGTGTGCCGCCGCGGATCGGGCAGCACGTGGCACTGGTTGCAGGCAAGCCGGAACGCCTCGCCCGCGGACTGGTAGACATCCGGGTAGCGCTTTGGGTCGAGCGGCTTCTGGCCATGCTTGCGCAGGTAGGCCACCAGCACGCGCTTTTCTTCCGGCGTCGGCGCGCGCACGCCGGCCATCATGTCGCTCATCAGCGGGCCGAGGTTGCCGCGCCCTTCCATGCGCTGCACCATGCGCTCGACGATCCCCGGCCATTTGGGCGCATGGTGCATCGCCGGGTTCGGCAGGTTGTGGCACTGCACGCAGTAGCGCAGCGTGAGCTCGGCGCCGCGCGAGCCGCGCTCGGGCAGCTCGCGCGCCTCGAAGGTCGGCGGCAGGATGCGCTCGAGGAGCGGCCCGTGCGGGCTCTCGGCCCAGCGCTTCTTCGCGTCGTCGATCTCATCGGCCGCGACAGCGCCGCAAACGAGCAACGCGAGCAGCGCCAACGTGGACATGCAGCCGAGTTTACTTAAAGGCTGGCGCGGCGATCACCGCGGCTGAAGCCCGCGAGCGGCGTCGTCACGCCGCGCCCGACGGCGAGCACCTTGAAGAGCTCGCCCATTTCGGCCGGCGATAAGAGCTTCTGCGCCTGCGCGGCGATCGGCGCATAGTGCAGCGCGTTCTCGACGTTCGCCTCGGCGAGCACTTCGGTGATGCCGCAATTGACGAGAAACTGCGCCTGCGAGGCGTAGCCCAGGACTTCGGCGCCGGCAGCGCCTGCTGCTTCGGCGAGCGCGCTGAAGTCGACATGCGCGGTGATGTCCTCCTCGCCCGGCCGCGCGAACGGGTCGGCGTGTGCCTGGTGGCGGTAATGGCACATCAGCGTGCCGGTAGCGCGCTGCGGATGGTAGTACTCGTGGCGCGGAAAGCCGTAGTCGATGACGAATATCGCGCCTTGCTCGAGGCTCTCGACCATCGTGCGCATCCAGGCGCGGGCGGCGAGCCCGATCTCGCTCACGTAAGGCGCCGGCACCTCGATCCGCTCGGCCGCGGCGAGCACTTCACCATCGGCCGGGCGGTCCACCCAGGTCAAACCGGGAGCGATGCCGCGCTCCATGATTCCGCGCTCGGTCCAATGCACGATGTGCACCGGCATCGCATCGACCACTTCGTTCGCGATTACCGCGCCGCGGAAGCGCTCGGGCAGGCGCTGGATGTGGCGCACGCGACCGCCCAAGCGTTCGCGCTGCCGGGCGGCGAGCTCCGCGCTGGTTTCCAGAATCAGATATTCGCGGTCGTGGCTCAACACCTCGGCTAGCGCGCCGCTGCCGGCGCCGATCTCCAGAATGCGCTCGAACTCGCCGAGCTGTCGCGCGAGCGTGCGGCCAAAGAGCGAGCCGAGCTCGGGCGCGGTGACGAAGTCGCCGCCGGGGCCGAACTTGCGCGCGCCGCTCGCGTAGTAGCCGATGCCGGGCTCGTGCAGCGCGAGCTGCATATAGCGCGCGAAGGAGATCCAGCCGCCGGCGGCGCCGATCTCTTCCACGATGCGGCTTCGCGCTGGCATGCCCTAGAATCTAAAGCACTTATGGATGAGTCGCTCGCCGGAAAGAGCGTGCTGGTCACGGGCGGCGCGCGCCGGCTCGGTGCGGCCATCGCCCGGCGCCTGCATGCCGCGGGCGCCGCGGTGCTCATTCATTACCGCGATTCCGAAGCCGACGCCACCAAACTCGAAGCCGAGCTCAACGCGCTGCGCCCGAAAAGCGCGGCGAAAGTGAAGGCCGAGCTCCTCGCGCCGATCGCGCCGCGCGCGCTGGTCGGCGCCGCGATGGACTCCTTCGGCCGGCTCGATGTGCTGGTGAACAACGCATCGACCTTCTTTCCGGTGTCGATCGGCGACATCGAGGCGTCCCATTGGGAGGAGATCGTCGGCTCGAACCTGCGCGCGCCGCTCTTCATCAGCCAGCAGGCGGCGCCG
>DASXRW010000065.1:0-5588 GCA_036506355.1 Burkholderiales bacterium | reverse complement strand
GCGCTGCTCGCGCTGACCGCGGCCTTGTACCTGGCGCGCGGTTTCTTCGTGCCGCTCTTGATCGGAATCCTCGGGAGTTACGCGCTGCATCCGCTGGTCAACCGGCTGCAGTCGTGGCGCGTGCCGCGCAGCGTCGGCGCGGCGCTGGTGCTGGCGATGGTGGTCGGGTGCGTCTCCTGGATCGCGGTCTCGGTGAGCGCCGACGCCGAGGCGCTGGTCGAGAAGTGGCCCGAGGCGGCGCGCAAGCTGCGCCACGAGCTCAGCATCGGGCGCTCGAGCGCGCCGAGCGCATTGCAGAACATGCGCGAAACGGCGCAGCAGCTACAAGGCGCTGCCAACGATGGAGGCGCGCAGCCGGTGCGCGCGAAGGCGGACATCGTTCAGCAGACGCCCGAGCCCACCTGGCTCACCGACTACACGCTCGCGCAGACCGCGCTGATCGTGACCGTCGCCGCGCAGACGCCCATCGTGCTGCTGCTCACCTATTTCCTGCTCGCTTCCGGCGTGCACTTCCGGCGCAAGCTCGTAGGACTGGTCGGGCCGACGCTGTCGCGCAAGAAGGACGCGGTGCGCATCCTCGAGGAGATCGACGTGCAGGTGCAGCGCTATCTCTTCGCCATGCTGGCGTCCAACACGCTGCTCGCCATCGGCACCTGGCTCGCATTCCTGGTGATCGGCGTGGACCAGGCGGGCGTGTGGGGCGTCGCGGCAGGCGTGCTGCATTTCGTGCCCTATCTCGGCTCGGCGCTGGTCGCCGTGGGTGCCGGTCTCGCCGCTTTCGTGCAGTTCGGCTCGCTCTTCTGGGGGCTCGCGGTGGCGGGCGTATCGCTGGTCATCGCGGGCGGCGTGGGCTTCGTCTTCATGACCTGGCTGCACAGCCGCTTCGCGCGCGTGAACACTGCGGTGCTGTTCATCGCGCTGCTCTTCTTCGGCTGGCTGTGGGGCGTGTGGGGCCTGCTGCTCGGCGCGCCGCTGGTGGCTATCCTCAAGGTGGTCTTCGACCGGGTCGAATCGCTGAAGCCTGCAGGCGCGCTGCTCGGGCACTAAACTCGGCGCGATGCTGTGCACGCCCGACCTCGAAGCCGCGGTGGACGAGATCCTCGCGCGCGCCGGGGAGCGCCTGGTCTGCGGCACGCCGCTTGGCCTCGGCAAGCCGGTGCCGCTGCTCAATGCGCTCTATGCCCGCGTCAAGGCCGAGCCGCGCCTGCGCCTCGTGATCTTCACCGCGCTGTCGCTCGAAGTGCCGCGCGCCTCGGGCGAGCTCGAACGGCGCTTTCTCGAGCCCTATGCGAGCCGCGCCTTCGCCGGCGTGCCGAGCCTCGACTACCTGCGTGACCTGCGCGCGGGCGGCCTGCCGGCGAACGTCGAGCTGAACGAGTTTTACTTCCGCCCCGGCGCGATGCTCGGCGTGCCGGCTGCGCAGCAAAGCTACATCAGCAGCAACTACACCCACGTGGCGCGCGACATGCGCGCCCGCGGCGTCAACGCGGTGCTCGTGATGGTCGCCGAGCGCGCAGGCCGCTACAGCCTGAGCTCCAATCCGGACCTCACGCTCGATGTCGTGAGCGCCATGCGCGCCGCTGGAGCCCCTTGTGTCGTGGCGGGCATGGTCAACCGCAAGCTGCCCTTCATGCTGCACGATGCCGAGGTCGGCGAGGATTACTTCGACGTGCTGGTGGATTCACCGCGGTGCGAGCATCCGCTCTTCGGCGTGCCCAACCCCGCCACCGACATCACCGATCACGCCATCGGCATCCACGCCGCGGCGCTGGTGAAGGACGGCGGCACGCTGCAGCTCGGCATCGGCTCGCTCGGCGACACGGTGGCGCACTGGCTGCGCCTGCGCCATGCGGACAACGCAGCGTTCGCCGCCGCGCTCGAGGCGCTCGACATCGGCCGGCATGCGCTGGTCGATCGCGAGGGCGGCAGCGCTCCCTTCGGCACCGGCCTCTTCGCCTCGAGCGAGATGCTCACCTGGGGCCTGATGACGCTCTATCGCGCGGGCGTGATCCGGCGCCGGGCCGAGGGCCCGGTGGTGCAGGCGGCGTTCTTCCTCGGGCCGGGCGAGTTCTATCGGGCGCTGCACGAGCTGAGCGAGGAGGAGCGCGGGCTGTTCGAAATGACCTCGGTATTGCGCATCAACGACCTCTTCGGCGAGGAAGCGCTCGGCCGGCGGCAGCGCCTGCATGCGCGCTTCATCAACATCTGCATGAAGGCGACGCTCTTCGGCGGCGCGGTCTCGGACGGTCTCGAGGACGGCCGGGTGCTGAGCGGCGTCGGCGGCCAGTACAACTTCGTCGCCATGGCGCACGAGCTCGAGGGCGCGCGCTCGATCCTGCTATTGCGCGCGACCCGCGAAGCCGGCGGCCGCGCGGAGTCGAACATCGTGTTCAGCTACGGCCGCGAAACCATCCCGCGGCACCTGCGCGACATCGTCGTCACGCAGTACGGTATCGCCGACCTGCGCGGGCGCACCGACGCGGAGGTCGCGGCGGCGCTGATCGCGATCGCCGACCGGCGCTTCCAGGACCGCCTGGCCGAGCGCGCAAAAGCCGCCGGTAAGTTGCCGCGCGACTGGCGCGTGCCCCAGCACGCGCTCGGCAACACGGAGGCGATGCTCGAGCAAAGGCTCGCTCCGCTCGCCGCGCGCGGCCTGCTCCCGGTGTTTCCGCTCGGTACCGACTTCGACGACGACGAGCAGCGCCTGGTGCGAGCGCTGCTGTGGCTGCAGAAGAACGCCGCCGGCTGGCGCAAGCGTGTGGCGCTCGCCGCCGCGCTGCTGGGCGCTCGCGCGCGCCCGCAGGACGCACCGGCGCTCGCGCGCATGGGGCTCGCTAGCCCGAGGGGAATGCGCGAGCGGCTGCTGCGCCGAATCGTGTCGCTGGCATTAGCCGACGGCAGTTAAAAAAGGAACGCCGTCAGATCGGCTTTCGGCCGCCGATCACCCTGACGAGCACGATCACCGCCGCGATCACCAGCAGGGCGTGAATGAAACCTCCCAGGGTGTACGCGGAGACGAAGCCGAATCCCCACAGGACGAGGAGCACGACGGCGATCACGTACAGCATGTCGCGCTCCTTAACGGGCATGGATTTCATCGTCAGACCGGTCTTCGCCCGCTGATCACCCGGACCAGCACGACGACCACCGCGATCACCAGCAAGGCGTGAATGAAACCTCCCATGGTGTAGGCGGAGACTAACCCCAGCGCCCACAGCACGAGGAGCACAACCGCGATCGTGTAGAGCATGGTCGCGGCTTCCTATTTCGGCTTGGTGACTTCGTGCCCGACGACGCCGCCGGCCACTGCGCCGGCAGCCGTTTCCAGGCCGCCGCCGCCGCCGAGGATGTTGCCCGCCATGCCGCCGATCACGGCGCCGGTTGCGGTGCCCCTTTGCTGCTCGGTCATGCCGCTACACCCGCTGAGGACGACAAAGAGTACTGCTGCTGCAAGTACGTTCAGTGTTTTCATTGGAGTTCCCTTTAATGTTGTTGAAGTACTAGGCGAGCGCGGCGCGCGTCTTCGCGGCCAGCCCGTAAGGCATGCCGACGTCCTGCAGGAGGTCGGCGAGTTCGTCGGCGTGGCTCTCCTCCACCGCGAGGATCGATTCGAGCAGGCGCCGCGTGGTCGGATCCTTGTCGGCGAGGTACTGGATGAAGCCGCGATAGCTGTCGATCGCGATGCGCTCGGCCACCAGGTCTTCGCGGATCATGTCGACGAGCGTCACGCCGGCGACGTATTCGGCGTGGCTGCGCCCTGCCAGCCCCTGCGGAGAAAAATCGGGCTCCCCGCCAAGCTGCACGATGCGCTCGGCAAGCTGGTCCGCGTGGCCCTGCTCCTCGTTCGAGTGCGCGAGGAATTCGGCGGCAACGCCCTGCGACTGGATGCCCTTCGCCATGAAGTGGTGGCGCCGGTAGCGCAGCACGCAGACGATCTCGGTGGCGAGCGAGTGGTTGAGGAGCTTGAGCACCGTTTCGCGATCGGCGCGGTAGCCGGAGGTCACCGCGCCCTCGTCGAGGTGCTGGCGGGCGCGCGTGCGCAGGGCTTGAACGTCGGTCAGATAGCTTGCTTGGTCCATGGATACCTCGGTGATTTCTCGTCGGTGGAATGCTCGGAACGCTCGTAGCGGCGCGCGGCCTCGGGCCAGTTCACGACCGGCCACCAGCCGGCGAGATACTCGCTGCGCCGGTTCTCGTGCTTCAGGTAGTAGGCGTGCTCCCAGAGATCGTTGACGAGCAGCGGGAAGCGGCCGTGCATCTGGGGATGGTCGTGCGCCGGCGTGGTGAGCACTTCCAGCCCGCCGCCCTTTTCGAGCGCCCGTGCGAGCCAGACCCAGCCCGAGCCGCGGAGCCGCGCGCCGGCCTCGTCGAACCGCGTCTTGAACTCATTGAAGGAGCCGAAGTCGCGCGCGATCGCGTCGCCCAGGAGGCCGACGGGCACGCCGCCCCCGGTCGGCGACATCGCCTGCCAGAGCAGACCGTGGTTCACGTGGCCGCCCGCGCTGTCGCGCACCGCGACGCGGATCTCGGCGGGGAGCTTGCGCAGGTTGAGCAGCAGCCAGAGCGCGCTCTTCGACTGCAGGTCGGGGAACGGCGCCAGCGCGCCGTTCAATTCCTCGACGTACCTGGCGTGGTGCTCGCCGTGATGCAGCTGCATGGTGCGCGCGTCGATGTATGGCTCGAGTGCCGCAGGGTCGTACGGCAGGGTGGGCAGCTCGTGCTTCGTCAGGCTGACGACTTCGCTTACGTTCACCGCCCGAGGCTACAGCCCCATGGCCGCGCGCTCCATGCGCTTGCGCACATAAGGCGGCAAATTGCCGTGCGTGCGGGAGCGCACGGAGCGCGCCGCCCGAGAGGCGAATGATGGTCGTTTCCGGAGATCACATGGGTATCGCAAAGATGGTCATCGGCAGCCTCCTGATCGCGGCCGGCGCGCTCGGCCTCGCTTACGGCAGCTTCAGCTACACGAAGCACAGCCACAGCGCGACGGTCGGCCCGATCGTGCTGCAGGTCGAGGAGCGCGGCACGTTCGACGTGCCGCTCGCCCTGAGCGGGGGCGCGATCGTGCTGGGCGTGCTGCTGCTGGTCGCCTTCAGATCCAAGTGAGACGCCAGTTAGCTTTCTGAATAGGAGATAAGCCGTGAATGGACGACTGATGGACCCCAACGGGAAGTTCAGGTACTGGCCGAGCTTTGAAACGGACATCAGGAAGACCTTCGACCGAATACGCAGGGAACAGGTGGACGAGAAGGCCAGGGAACAAGACATGGCAAAGGCGGCGGAGAACGTCAAGCCTTTGAAGCGCAGGACGGCGTGAGCCGAGTCGGTACGCTCGCGTACCCAAGGTCTCCTGTTCGCCATCGCACATACGCCGCACGCCGATGGGCGCACCATCGACGGGTGGACACGAAGATGCAAGAAGAGCGGCTCGAGGCGAGCGTCAATGCGCTCTTTCGGCGCTGCCCGGCGCTCTGCGGCTTCACCGTCGAGCACCAGAGCGAGCTTTTCGTGAGCGAGGTCACCATCCATCCCTCGGGCGCGGCGCCGCACCGCGAGCTGCGCGGCGTGATCGTCGCGACGCTCGCCGC
>DASXRW010000064.1:0-8581 GCA_036506355.1 Burkholderiales bacterium | reverse complement strand
CGCCTACCACAACATCGCCTACGCCTACGACCGGATGAAGCAGGCGATGCTGCTCGAGTCGGACCGGCCGGTGGCGCTGCGCGAGGCGATCATGGCCTGCCGCAGCGGCGGCACGATTTCGGTGGCCGGCGTCTACGGCGGGCTGATCGACAAGTTTCCCGCCGGCGCGCTGATGAACCGCTCGCTCACCATCCGCACCGGCCAGACACACGTGCAGCGCTATATGCACAAGCTGCTCGCGCACATCGAGAAGGGCGAGATCGACCCGAGCTTCATCATCTCGCACCGCATGAAGCTCGACGACGCGCCGCTCGCTTATCGCATGTTCCGCGACAAGCAGGACGACTGCATCAAGGTGGTGCTGACGCCTTAGGGGCGATCGCCGGCGCGACGCAGGGGGTGCCCGCCCTCGACCATCGCGCCTTCTTCGCGCGAGACGTGGTCTTCGACGGTCTTCTGCAGCCTGTCGGCGCTGCGCCGCAGGCGCTGCAGCTCGCGCTCGATCAGCTCGGCGTGCTCGTAGGACACGCCATAGACTTCCTGCGCCACGCGCTCGGCCGCGCTTTGCGCGAGCCGCAGCGTCTCGACGAGGTCGTTCGCCGCGCTGAGCGCGCGGCTGCCGGATTGCGCATCCATGCGGCGAGATTAGGCGCCGATGGTGAAACCGGGACGACGAAGCTACGCGCCGGCTGGCGCGTCGTCAGCGGGCGACGAGGGTGTACGGCGCAGCCGGCGTCTGGGCACGGATGCGCTTGCTCGACTGCTGCAGCTCTTCCCAAAGGCCCTCGGTATCCTTGCGGAACACCATGTCGAGGTCGGCGTTCTGCACCGACCAGAGCCCGCGGTCGATCTCGCTCTTCAACTCGCCCGGCCGCCAGCCGACGTAGCCCACGTAGTAGCGCGCGTCGTTCGGCGTCGACTCGATGACGTGGTCGATGGTGTTGGCGCGAAAGGCGAGATAGAGGTCCTTCATCAGCAGCACCGAGCCCGCGCCCGGACTGTGATCGGCCCTGACGAGCGCGACCAGGGCGCCGCGCGAGAAGGGACCGCCGTAGTACACCGGGTCGAGCACTTTCTTGGAGGGCTCGTGCTCCGGGAAGAGGCTGCCGAGCGAGCGGCGCGTCGGCCGGTTGAGGATCACGCCGACATGCCCGCCGTTGGGGTGAGGTGCCGCGATCAGCACGGTCTGGCGGTATTCCAGATCGCGGAACGCCGGATGCGCAATCAGAATCATCGCCTCGTCCTGCGCGAGCGCGGGCGCCGCGAGGGCGAAAGCGGCGAGTGCGAGAAGGCTGCGGAGCACGGAAATCATGGCCCAGTATATCGAATGACCGCCGATGGGTGCACCGCGGCGCTGTCAGCGCGCCGCGCGTGCGCCGCGCGCGCGCTCGACGAGCTCGCGCCACATGCCGGAGGTGTCCTTGCGAAACACCAGCTCTTCGGTGGCGCGCAGCACGTACCAGCTGCCGCTCGCCATTTCCGCCTCGAGCTGGCGCGGCGCCCAGCCGGAAAAACCGGCATAAAGCCGCATTCGCGCGCTCGGCTGCGCGACGAGCGGCTCGAGGTTCGCGGGATGCATGCTGAGATAGACGTGCGGCAGCACGCGGAACGCCGCCGCCTTCGGCGCTTCCTCGGAAGCGTACAGCGCCACCACCACCTGGCGCATCACCGGCCCGCCGGTGTAGAGCGGCTCCGTGAGATTTTCCGCACCCGGCCAGCTCGGCGCGATATCGACGAGGCGCTGCACCGAAGGGCGATTGAGGATCACGCCGACGGTGGCGGCGTCGTCGGTGCGCGTGACGAGCACCACCGTCTCGCTAAAGTTCGGGTCCGGCAGCCCGGGCTTCGCGACGAGCAGAATCCCGTTCGGCTGCGCCAGCACCGCGCCCGCCATGCAGGCAAAGAGCAGGAGCGACCAGCGATTCATGCACGGCATTATCAGCCGCGCGCCTCATCCGTGGCTGCGATGCTCGCGCCGCGGCAGCACGAGCCACAGGGAGGCGAAAACCATCACCAGCGCGATCGCCACCAGCGCGGCCAGCGCATCGTTCCCGAGCACCAAGCTTGCCACGATGTAGGCGTCGAGCCCGACCGCCAGCGCCAGCGGAAACATTCCCGCCAGCACCATGTTGGAGGCCATCCACAAGAAGCGCTCGCTCACCTCCTTGGGCTCGGCCTGGCGGTGCAGCGCCGCCGGCGTCATCACGAGCGCCATCGACAGCGTAGTGAGCACGATGGCGACGAGGTGCAGCACCTGCTCCGCGTGCGAGAGCTTTTCGCCGAAGCCCTGGTTGAACACCGCGATCAGCTGGAAGCCGAACAGCGCCTGGATCCCCGGCAGCACCATGCGGCACTCCTCGAGCACGTGGGCGGCTGCCGAGTCGAGTGAGATTTGCTCCTTCTTGCCTGTGCCAGTGGGCTTGGCCAGCGCCATGCCCATGGCGTAGCAAGCGCTAGTCCTGCCGAACCAGGGTGCGAAAGGTGATCGAGTAGCGCAGCTCGCGCGTCGCCGGGATGCTGTGCTGCCATTGCCAGCGGGCCACGCCTTGCATCTGGTACGCGGAGCGCGGCGCGAGCTCGAGCACGATGGGCGTGTCCTTTCCCCGGGGGTAGCGACGCAGGCGCATGCGCGCCCAGCCGCCGAGCGACACGCCCGCGACGCGGCCGAAATCGGGCGCGTCGCGATGCCAGCCGAGCGGCGTGCCCGGGCGGTACTCCGTGACGAGCGCCTGCTCGAGCGTTTCCGGCGCGAGGCTCATCCAAGCGGCGACCTCGTCGCGCAGCGGCTCGAGGAATGCGGGAGCCGGCGGCGCTTTCCCGAGGCGATTGGCGGTGAAGTCGTAGCCGAAGCCGAAGTAAGCGATGCGCCGGCGCGCCGTGTATTGCTTGTACTTCGCCTCCTCGAGCGGCAGCCGTGCGATTTCTCCGAGCAGCGCGCGCTCTTCCCCGGGACTGATGAAATCCGGCTGGAACACGAAGCCCTCGGGCAGCGCGCCGTAGTTTTCCCCGAGGGCGCCGAAGAGCTCCGCCTGCTGCCGCTTCACCGCGTGATCGCGGCGAGGAATGCGACCCCAAGCGCGGCCACGGAGAACGCCGCGGCGAGCGCCGTGAACACCAGCACGCGGCGCAGCCGCGCCTCGGCGACCTGCGCCGCCTTCTCGAGCGCGACGACCGTGTTCTCGAGCTGCGCCGCGAGCTCCTTGACGTGCGAGGCCTGCTGCGACACCGCGGACTGCAGCTCGGCGATCTGCTGCTGCACGAGATCGGGCTGGTTCGCCGCCGCCTCGGGCTTGCGCTTGGTGAACGCCGGTTTGGTCGCCGAAAGGATGTCGCCGACGTGCGGAATCACCGCCTTGAGCGCCGCCTGTAGCCAGCCCGCCATTAGAGCCTTAGTCCTCTCGCGTCGCCAAAATGTTCAGCCGCCGTTTCCCAGCGATAAAGCGTAAGCGCCTGGCCGCGGTGCAGGATGGTGCCGAGATCGCGCCAGCCGGAGCGCTCGAAGATCTTTCCGGCACGGCCGCTCGTCGCATAAACGCTGCTGTGTCCAAGCTCCTTCGCGACCCTTGTCCCCATCCGTACCAGCTGCGCGCCGATCCCGCGATTCCTATGCGAGGCCGCGACGTAGAACGCACCGAGCCCCGGGCGGTACTGCGGCAGATCCGTCATCGCGCTCTCGCGCAGAACGATAACCCCGCACGGCACGCCGTCGTCATAGGCGACCAGGCCTATTGGCAAACGCGCCGTGTTCAGGCACTCGCGAAAGTCCTTCTCCACGTCGGCCGTGGTGCGCTTGCCGTAATACTCGGGCCATTCGGCGATGAACCACGAGGCGAGGTTCGGGATCGCTTCCGGGCGCTGCGCGAGAAAGGCGATCTCCACGGCTAGGCGAGCCGCTTATAGAAGATCACCGTCGGATCAAAGGCGCCGCTTGAGCTTTCCGCATAGTCCGGGACGACGCCGGCTCGGATATAGCCGAGATGCTCGTACAGCTTCTCCGCCGGTTGCCGCGGCACGGTATCGAGCACGAGCAGCCAGCGCCCGAGCTCGGCCGCCTTGCGTTCGAGCGCCGCCATCAGCGCCTTGGCGATGCCGCGGCCACGGAAGGCTTGCAGCACGAGCAGCTTCTGCACTTCGGCCCGGTGCCGCGCCGACGAGCTTTCCATCCACGTACGCGCCCAGCAGCACGCGGCCGGCCGCAAGCTCGCCGCGCACGGCGCGCAGAATTCGCGGCCGTCCTGCGCGGGCAGCGGCGCGAGAAAGCCGATGGATGCGCCGGAGTCGACGGAATCCCTGAGCAGTTCCATGAACGCCGGCTCGTCGAAGCCTGAATCTGCAATCTCTCGAATCGCGACCACTACGCCTCGGCGTCGGCGACGCAGTCAGCCTCGATCTCGACCAGCCAGGCGCGGTTGATCAGGCCTTTCACCTCCACGAATGTACACGCAGGCTTCACGCCGGCAAATACCTCGCCGTGCGCACGCGCGGCCTCTTCCCAGCGCGACATGTCGGTCAGCATTACCCGAGTGCGAATGACGCTTTGCAGACTGAGGCCGGCGCTGCCGATCGCCTGCGCAATGATTTCGAGACAACGCTTCGTCTGGCCGTAGACGTCGCCCGGCGCGGCGACGCCGCCATCGGCTGCGATCGGCGCTGTGCCCGACACCGCAACGAACGGTCCGACCCGCACGGCCCGGGAAAAGCCAATCCGAGGCTCGTATGGCGAGCCAGAAGAGATTAGCTTGCGCGCTGCTGCCTCCATCGTGGGCTTACCAATACCACCGACTCCTCGACCTGGCGGTCCGGGATGGTCCAGTAGATGCGCAAGAGCCGGTTCTTCTCCTCGTCCGAGACGAGAGTGAAGCCGTTCTTCTCGTAGAAGCGCACCGCCCAGGTCGCCGCCTTCCAGGTGCCGATCAATACCGGTCGAGCGGTGAGCTGGTTTAAATGCCCCAGGAGGCTGCGCCCTATCCCATGCCTGCGGCTCTGCGTCCTGACGTACGCGTGGCGAATCAAGGTGACGTCCTTTACATCCTGAATTCCCATCACGCCCGCTATGCGGTCGTCCAACTTGCAGCAATAGAAGCGTACGCCTTTGGCGATTTCGGATTTCAGCTCCGCCATGGACATGTACGGTTCGTGCCATCGATCCGGCGGGATCACGCCTTTATAGGCGAGGGCGGACTCGTTGATGATTTCGAAGATGACCGGCAGGTCGCTTTCTTGAGAAGGTGCGAGCTGCTGCATGCTACCGCGGCCAGAGCCACGCGAAGGCGCCGGCGCTGAGGAGGGCGTAGACCGCGCCATCGACGCTCGCCTTGACCGTCGTGCGCCAGGAGCGCCGATACCAGATCGACATCTGCCAGAGCGCAAGGCTGTAGCCGATGAATGCGGTGACGGCCACGAGCTGGAAGACCTGCATGTAGGGCGCCCCGCGCGGCAGGGCGCGACTCACGACGTACGCGGCGAAGAACCCGACGACGGCGCAATAGGCAAACCAGAGCGCCAGGCTCTTTCCCATCGACCCCGGCCCGTTCGGAATGACCGTGAGCACCATTACCGGACCCTGCTTCATCTTCTCCGTGAACTCCGGCGACTTCATCTCCTGGGTGCTGGAGGGCCGGGGAATCATGTAGTCCCCGGGCGGAATGGCGAGCGCGCGCAGCCCTTCGCGCGCGCGCTCCTCGTCTGGAACCTTGGGGTAGTCGCTTTTGTGCCAGGGCGACAGCATGTGGATGATCGAGCTCGCCACGAACACGAGCACGGCCGACAGCAGGATCGGGAGCCACAGTGACCAGAGCGGCGTCATGACGATCTCCTCAGCTGAATGCCTGGATGCCGGTGATCGCGCGGCCGAGGATCAGCGCGTGGATGTCGTGCGTGCCTTCGTAGGTGTTGACCACCTCGAGGTTGACGACGTGGCGGATCACGCCGAACTCGTCCGAGATGCCGTTGCCGCCGAGCATGTCGCGCGCGACGCGCGCGATGTCGAGCGCCTTGCCGCAGGAATTCCTCTTCATGATCGAAGTGATCTCGACCGAGGCGCTGCCTTCGTCCTTCATGCGCCCGAGGCGCAGGCAGCCCTGCAGGCCGAGCGTGATCTCGGTCTGCATGTCGGCGAGCTTTTTCTGGATCAGCTGGTTCGCGGCGAGCGGGCGGCCGAACTGCTTGCGGTCGAGCACGTATTGCCGCGCGCGGTGCCAGCAATCCTCCGCCGCGCCGAGCGCGCCCCAGGCGATGCCGTAGCGCGCGGAGTTCAGGCAGGTGAACGGACCCTTGAGGCCGCGCACTTCGGGAAACGCGTTCTCCTCGGGACAGAAGACGTTGTCCATCACGATCTCGCCGGTGATCGAGGTGCGCAGGCCGACCTTGCCGTGGATCTTCGGCGCGGACAGGCCTTTGGCGCCCTTGTCGAGAATGAATCCTCTTATTTGATCGTCTTCCTTGGCCCAGACAACGAAGACGTCGGCGATCGGCGAGTTGGAGATCCACGTCTTGCTCCCCGTGAGGCTGTAGCCTCCGGAGACCTTTTTCGCGCGCGTCTGCATGGAGCCGGGATCGGAGCCGTGGTTCGGCTCGGTGAGGCCGAAGCAGCCGATCCATTCGCCGGTGGCGAGCTTCGGCAGGTATTTCTTGCGCTGCGCCTCGGTGCCGAACTCGTAGATCGGCAGCATGACGAGCGAGGACTGCACGCTCATCATCGAGCGGTAGCCCGAGTCGACGCGCTCGACCTCGCGTGCGATCAGGCCGTAGGCGACGTAACTGAGGCCGGGGCCGCCGTACTCGGGGGCGATCGTCGGCCCGAGCATGCCGAGCTGCCCCATCTCGCGAAAGATCGCGGGATCGGTCGTTTCGTTGCGGAACGCCTCCAGCACGCGCGGCGCGAGCTTGCCCTGCGCGTAATCGTGCGCGGCGTCGCGCACCATGCGCTCTTCCTGCGTGAGCTGCTGATCGAGGAGCAGCGGATCGTCCCAGGCGAATTCGGCCTTCGCCTTCTTGATCGGGGCGTTCATGCCTGCACCCGCTCTAAGATCACGGCGAGGCCCTGGCCGACGCCGATGCAGAGCGACACCGCCGCATAGCGCGCGCCCGATTGCTCCATCTCGCGCGCGACGGTGAGCGCAAGGCGTGCGCCCGAGGCGCCCAGCGGATGGCCGATGGCGATGGCGCCGCCGTTGGGGTTCACTCGCTGGTCTTTGAAATCGACGCCCATGAGTTTCAGGCAGCCCAGCACCTGGCTCGCGAATGCCTCGTTGATCTCGATGATGTCCATGTCGCTCAGCTTCAACCCCGCGCGCTCCAGCGCTCGCGGGATCGCATACGCCGGCCCCACGCCCATGATGCGAGGATCGACGCCGGCGCTCGCGGCAGACCGCATGCGCACCAGCGGTTTCTTGCCCTTGCGCTCGCCCCAGGCCTTGCTGCCGATGACGAGCGCGGCGGCGCCGTCGTTCACGCCGGAAGCGTTGCCGGCGGTGACGACGCCGCCTTCGAAGAGGGGCTTCAGCTTGGCGAGCGCCTCCATGGTGCTGTCGCGCCGCGGATGCTCGTCCGCGGTCATCTGCTCGGCCGGCGCATCCTTCTTCCGGGTGGGCAGGGCGACGGCCATGATCTCGCCCTTGTAAAAGCCTTCCTTCTCGGCGGTGGCGTATTTCTGGTGCGAGGCGAGGGCGAATTCGTCGGACTGCTCGCGCGTGATGCCGAGGTCCTTGGCCACGTTGTCGCCGGTCTCGGGCATCGAATGGTTGCCGTACTGCTTGATGAATTTCGCGTTCGGAAAGCGCGTGCCGATGGTGGTGTCGTACATCTTCGCGTCGCGGCTGTAGGGCGCGTCGGGCTTGCTGATGACATACGGCGCGCGGCTCATGCTCTCGACGCCGCCCGCGATGTAGAGGTCGCCTTCGCCGCAGGTGATGGCGCGCGAGGCGTCGACCACGGCCTGCAGGCCGCTTGCGCACAGGCGGTTGACGGTAACACCGGGCGTGGTCGAGGGCAGCCCGCCGAGCAGCGCCGCAAAGCGCGCGACGTTGCGGTTGTCTTCGCCCGCCTGGTTGACGCAGCCCAGCACGACGTCGCTGATCTCGGCCGGGTCGAGCTTGTTGCGCGCCACGACTTCCTTGATGACTTCGCCGGCAAGGTCGTCCGGGCGCAGCGGCGCGAGCTTGCCCGCGTGGCGGCCGATGGGGCTGCGCAGTCCGTCGTAAATATAGGCGTCCAGCATTTCAATTCTCCGGTGTCAAAAGGGATGCGCCCAGTTGCGCGCGGCGCCGCAGCCATGGGCTCGGCCGGTAGCGCGGCTCCTGGTAGAGCTCGTGCATGTTCTGCAGCACGTTGAAGATCCGTTTCGGGCCAAGCGCGTCGCCCATGGCGAGCGGCCCCTTCGGGTAGCCGAGCCCGAGCATCACCGCGCGGTCAAGATCCTCGGGCGTGGCGATGCGCATCTGCACGATGTCGCAGCCGACGTTCACGATGTGCGCGACGACGCGTTGCGCGACGAAGCCGGGCGAATCGTGGATCACCGAGACCGGGACGCCATCGCATGCCAACAACCCATGGGCGGCATCGCGCACCTCGGGTTTGGTCA
>DASXRW010000063.1:0-2942 GCA_036506355.1 Burkholderiales bacterium | reverse complement strand
GCCTACTTCCTGTTGTCGATGATTCGCACGTCGAAGGGCTTGCTAATCGTCACCTCGGTCGGCCGCTTGATTTTACGCTTGTCCAGATCGCCGCCGAGTCGCGCTTCGCGCAGCGCCGCGAGCAGCTTGAGAGAGCCGGCTCATCTGCCCGGCGCGGCACTTCCCGGATCGACGATCCCATGCCTGATACGCTTCGCGCATGCAAGCAGCCGGCGAGAAGCCGCGCGCCATCGTCGCGGCGGTGCAGTTGTCCAGCGTGGGCGACGAGGAGTTCGAGGCATCCCTCACTGAGCTGCGCCAGCTCGCGAAGACGCTCGGATTCCAGGTCGTCGGCAGGTTCACGCAGAAGCGCGCCGGGTTCCACTCGGCGGCGTACTTCGGCACCGGCAAGCGCGAGGAGCTGCGCCTCATGTGCGAGCAGGAGGCCGTCGACCTCGTCCTCATCGACCACGAGATCTCCCCCTCGCAGGCCTTCAACCTCGAGAAGGAGGTCGGCGCCGGGGTGATGGACCGCGCCATGGTGATCCTCGAGATCTTCCACCGGCACGCGAGATCCCGCTTCGCGCGCGCGCAGGTGGAGATCGCGCGCCTGGGCTACATGGCGCCGCGCCTGCGCGAGGCAGCCAAGCAGGCCGGGCCGAAGGACCGGGCGCGCAGCGGCACCGGCGGCCGCAGCGGCGGCGAGTCGCAGGGCGAGCTCGACCGGCGCAAGATCCGCGACCGCATCGCCGAGCTGCAGGAGAACCTCGACGCCATGGGCCTCGAGCGCAAGACGCAGCGCGCCCGGCGGGGCGAGCGCGAGGGCCTCGCGCGCGTGGCGCTCGTCGGATACACGAACGCGGGCAAGTCCACCCTGATGCGCGCGCTGACGGGAAGCGAGGCGCTGGTGGCCGACAAGCTCTTCGCGACGCTCGATACCACGGTGCGGGCGCTGCACCCGGAGACCGTCCCGCGCGTGCTGGTCAGCGACACGGTCGGCTTCATCAAGAACCTGCCGCACGGGCTCGTCGCCTCGTTCAAGTCGACGCTCGACGAGGCGCTCGAGGCCTCCTTGCTCGCGCACGTGGTCGATGCGAGCGATCCGGGCTACGAGCGGCAGCTCCAGGTGACGCACGACGTGCTCGACGAGATCGGCGCGCAGGACGTGCCGCGCCTTCTGGTTTTTAACAAAATTGACCGCGGCGGCGACGAAGCGGCGCTGCGCGCCCAGTACCCCGGGTGCATCGTGATGAGCGCGCGCCGGGAAGGCGACATCGCCAAGCTGCGCGAGGCGATCAGCGGGTTCTTCCAGAAGCGCCTCGTCGAGGCCGAGCTCTTCCTCCCCTGGTCGGCGCAGAAAGAGCGCGGGCAGATCTTCGAGACCTGCACGGTGCTCGAGGAACGCGCCGGCGACACCGGCGCAATCCTTAGGGTGCGTGGCGAGCCCGACGTGGTGAAGCGCCTGAGCGAGCAATTCGCCGCTCGGGGGCCATGATGGCCGAGCACGACGATACTTTCCGCCTGCTGCGCGAGAGCCTTCGCCGCTACGTCGAGAAGGAGATCGTGCCGAAGGGCGCGGCCTGGGAAGAGCAGGGCTTCGTGCCGCGAGAGGTGCTGCAGGAGATGGGGCGGCTCGGGTTTCTGGGGCTGCGCTATCCGGAGGAGTTCGGCGGAGCGGGACTCGACGCGAGGGGGACGGCGCTGCTCGCGGAGGAGCTGGGGCGCTCGAGCTTCGGCGGCTTCGCCATCACGGTGCTGGTGCATACCGACATGGCGTCGCCGCATCTCGTCAACGCGGGGACGCCGGAGCAGGTCAAGCGCTACCTGCCCGACCTCGTTGCCGGAAAGAAGATCAGCGCGGTCGCGGTGACGGAGCCCGATGCCGGCTCGGACGTGAGGGCGATCCGCACGAGCGCAAGGCGCGAAGGCGCCGAGTGGGTGCTGAACGGCACCAAGATGTTCATCACCAACGGCGCGCTCGCCGACGTGCTGTTCGTCGCGGCGAAGACCGACCCCGCGGCGGGATCGAAGGGCATCTCGATGTTCATCGTCGAGAAGGGGATGAAGGGCTTCTCGGTCGGCCGCAAGCTCGACAAGCACGGCTGGCGCTCCTCCGACACGGCGGAGCTGGTGTTCGACGGCTGCCGCGTGCCGGCCGCAAGCCTGCTCGGCGAGGAAGGCCGCGGCTTCTACTCGATCATGCGCAACTTCCAGAACGAGCGCATCGCGATCGGCGCGATGGCGATCGGCGAGAGCGCAAAGGCCCTCGAGCTGACGCTCGAGTACGTGAAGACGCGCAAGGCCTTCGGCGCGCCGCTGTGGGAAAAGCAGGCGATCCGCCAGCGCCTGGCGATGCTCGCGGCGAAAGTGGAGGCGGGCCGCCAGCTCGTCTGGCACGCCGCCGCGCTGGATGCCCAAGGGAAGGATTGTGTGCGCGAAGTGTCCATGGTGAAGGCCTACTGCGGCGAGCTGGTGAACGAGGTGATGTACGACTGCCTGCAGTTCCACGGCGGCTCAGGCTTCTTGCGCGAGTCGCCCATCGAGCGCATGACGCGCGACGCGCGCGTGCAGTCGATCGGCGGCGGCGCGACCGAGGTGATGCTCGAAGAGGTCGCGAAGCGGCTGTAGCTTTTCGATCGACGCCTAGCGCGCAGCGCAGGGCATGCCGGCCGAAACCCAGTCCTTGAACGCGGCGACGAATTGCGCGTGCGGCACGGACACGGGCGCGCGATTGCCGCCAGGGTCCCAGCCCCACAGCACGAGCTTGTCTTCGGCGACGTGCTTGACGAGCTGCTCGGGGGTCTTGCCGCCGTTGCTCTTGGGGTCCTTGAGGACGCGGCAGAGCTCGGGCGAGGACAAGTTGATGAACACCATCTTCATGTTCTCGGGCGGCAGGTGCCAGTTCGGCGCGCCGGGCGGCGAGCGCAGGCCGTATGCGGCGGGCAGGTTGCTCCTCTGGTGGC
>DASXRW010000062.1:0-17413 GCA_036506355.1 Burkholderiales bacterium | reverse complement strand
ATCTGGCTGTCGGCGGTCCAGCGGAAATTGGCGCGCGTGACGCCGAGATCGAACCACTTCCAGCTGAACGCCGCGAGAACCACGGCGATGATGAGGAAACCCAGGTAGACCGCGACCCAGTCTTCGGTACGCCAGCTTTTGGCAGCCATGCGTCACCCCCCTTAGGCGCGCATCTTACGCCCCCAAAAGAAAAGGGGCCTTGCGGCCCCTTTTCCGGAAGACAGCCCGCCTTAGGCGGGGCGCGGGATCGGCACGAAGAACGATTCGCGCACGACGTCCTTGCCGGCGATCAGCTCTTCCGCTTCGCGCCGCTCCTCGTCGAACACCACGGCCGCGAGCTTCTGCAGCGTCGCGCGCGCTTCGTCCAGCGTTCTCCCATGGGAATTCACGCCAGGGAGCTCTTCGATGAAGCCGATATAACCGGAGTTCGACTTGAGATACACCGCGGTAAACGCGAGGCGTCCTTGTTCCATTCGCTTCCCTCCTGAAATTCGAACGAACAGGTTACGCGATCAAGCTTTCAAAAGTATGACCGCGCGAAACTATTTTCCGGTGGACTGATACTTCAAAACTTCTGTGGTCATTACGACGACAATATTTCTGCAATGCGGCAATTGCGGTGCGCAAATTGCTGCGCTGCTTTTATTTTTCGAGGAGGTCTTTCTTCTCTTTTTTCTTTGCCCATTCGTCCGCGTCGCTCGGCGCGGGCTTGCGCTCGATGATCGGCTTCCACCCTTGCGCGAGCTCTTTGTTGAGCGCGATAAATTCCTTCTGCGCATCGGGCACGTCGTCCTCCGCGAAGATCGCCTCGACCGGGCACTCGGGCACGCACAGCGTGCAGTCGATGCACTCGTCCGGATCGATCACCAGCATGTTCGGGCCTTCGCGAAAGCAGTCGACCGGGCACACGTCGACGCAGTCGGTGTACTTGCACTTGATGCAACTTTCAGTGACGACGTAAGTCATTCTGGATCAACAGTTTAGCATTTGGGGGACGGCCAGCCTCATAATAGAGCCCTTCCTGCAATACCCCCAACGGAGAACCATGAGCAGTTCCGAAATACGGCACGTGACCGACGACAGTTTTGACCCCGAGGTGCTCAAGTCCGACACCCCGGTGCTGGTGGACTACTGGGCCGAATGGTGCGGCCCCTGCAAATCGATCGCACCCATCCTGGACGAGATCGCCAAGGAGTACGAAGGGCGCCTCAAGATCGCCAAAATCAACGTCGACCAGAACCAGAACGTGCCGGCGAAGTTCGGTATCAGGGGAATCCCGACCCTGATGCTCTTCAAGAACGGCAACGTCGAGGCGACCCGCGTCGGCGCACTGTCGAAGTCGCAACTCACCGCTTTCCTTGACAGCAACATCTGATCTTTTTATTCTGTACGAGTAGTTGAGCCCCCCGTCCCAGAGGGGGCGGGGTTCTAGCAACAAAATTCCAAAGGTTGTCCGCGCCGCCGCAGTCACTGGCGCATTTCCCAAGTTATGGCCAGACCTCAAGTGGTCCCGCCCGAAACCGCAACGGCGCCCGCGCCGCGTGCCGAGTCCGAAGGCGCACCCGTCGCAGTTCCGCTGCACCTCTCCGAGCTCAAGGCGCATCACGTCACCCAGCTCGTCGAGATGGCCGTGGCGAACGGCATCGAGAACGCGAGCCGCCTGCGCAAGCAGGACCTGATCTTCGCGCTGCTCAAGAACCAGGCGAAGAAGGGCGCGTCGATCTACGGCGACGGCACGCTGGAAGTGCTGCCCGACGGCTTCGGCTTCCTGCGCTCGCCCGAGACCTCGTACCTCGCGTCGACCGACGACATCTACGTCTCGCCGTCGCAGATCCGCCGCTTCAACCTGCATACCGGCGACTCGATCGAGGGCGAGATCCGCACGCCGAAGGACGGCGAGCGCTACTTCGCGCTCGTCAAGGTCGACAAGGTCAACGGCGAGACCCCCGAGGCCGCCAAGAACAAGATCCTGTTCGAGAACCTGACGCCGCTGCATCCGGACAAGGCGTTCAAGCTCGAGCGCGAGATCAAGGCCGAGGAGAACATCACCGGCCGGGTGCTCGACATCGTGGCGCCGATCGGCAAAGGTCAGAGAGGCTTGATCGTCTCGCCGCCCAAGGCCGGCAAGACCGTGATGCTGCAGCACATCGCGCACGCGCTGGTGGCGAACCATCCCGAGATCACGCTCATCGTGCTCCTGATCGACGAGCGGCCCGAGGAAGTGACCGAGATGTCCCGGTCGGTCAGAGGCGAGGTGGTGGCCTCGACATTCGATGAGCCGGCCGCGCGTCACGTGCAGGTCGCCGAGATGGTGATCGAGAAGGCGAAGCGCCTGGTCGAGCACAAGAAGGACGTCGTCATCCTGCTCGACTCGATCACCCGCCTCGCGCGCGCCTATAACACCGTAGTGCCCGCCTCGGGCAAGGTGCTCACCGGCGGCGTCGACGCCAACGCGCTGCAGAAGCCCAAGCGCTTCTTCGGCGCCGCGAGGAACGTCGAGGAAGGCGGCTCGCTCACCATCATCGCCACCGCGCTGATCGACACCGGCAGCCGCATGGACGACGTGATCTACGAGGAGTTCAAGGGCACCGGCAACCTCGAGGTGCACCTCGACCGCCGGATGCACGAGAAGCGCATCTACCCCGCGATCAACGTCAACCGCTCGGGCACGCGGCGCGAGGAGCTCTTGATCGAGCAGCCGATCCTGCAGAAGGTGTGGGTGCTGAGAAAGCTCCTCTTCCCGATGGACGAGCTCGAGGCGGCCGAATTCCTGATCGACAAGCTGAAGGCCACCAAGTCGAACGCCGAGTTCTTCGACTCGATGCGCCGCGGCTAGGAATTCGGGGTCAGGGCCGTAATTATTGTTGCGTGGGTCAGGCGGGATTCAATAATTACGGCCCTGACCCCGAATTCCTTCCGCTGGTAAAAAAGTCTGTATAATCCGCGCCTTCGCAGAGAAGGCCCAGTCATGAAATCAGGCGTGCATCCCGAATACAAAGCGGTGATCTTCCACGACACCAGCGCGAATCATTCGTTTCTCACCCGCTCGTCGATCGACACCAAGGGTCGCGAGACGATGAAGTGGACCGACGGCAAGGAATACCCGGTGGTCAAGGTCGAGGTCTCCTCCGAGTCGCACTCGTACTACACCGGCAAGCAGAAGCTCGTCGATACCGCAGGCCGCGTCGAGAAGTTCAGGCGCCGCTACACCAAGAAGGCCAAGTAGCAAATACGAGGGAAGACCCGGGGGGTCTTCGCGGGCCCATGCTGCCCCGCCTCACGCTGCCGCCGTCGCCGGCGGTCCTCGCGGCGCTCGCCGCCGCGTTCATCCTGCCCGGCCTCGCCAGCCACGACCTGTGGAAGACGCAGGACGCGATCGGGCTGGGCATCGTCCACGGCATGGCGGTGAGCCGCGACATCATCGTGCCGCGCATCGCGGGCGAAGTGTGGCTCTACGATCAGCCGCTCTACCACTGGTTCGCGCTCGCCTTCGGCAAGCTGCTCGGCTGGCTGGTCGAGTTCCATGCCGCCGCGCGCCTCGCGAGCGGCGCCTTTGTCGGCGCGGCATTCGTATTCATCTACGCGGCCGCGCGCGAAGGGTCGAGGGAGGAAACCCGGCAGACCGTCGCGTGCGCAGCGTTGCTCGTCCTCCTCGGCTGCATCGGCCTGCTGGTGCACGCCCACGAGGCATTGCCCGAACTCGCTTCGCTCGCCGCGATGTGCGGCGCGCTCGCGGCGCTGCCCTACGCGACGCGCAAGCCGCTGCGCGCCGGTCTTGCCTTCGGCGTCGCGCTCGGCATGGCATTCCTCTCCGCGACGTGGATCGCGCCGCTGTCGCTTGCGCTGGTCGTGGTCGTCGCGCACTTCGTCTGCCCGGAATGGCGCACGCAGCGCAGCGCACCGTTTCTCGCCACCACGGCGGCCGCGGCGCTCGTCGTCGCGCTCAGCTGGCCACTCGCGCTGGCGCTGCGCTCGCCCGAGACCTTCAGCGCGTGGCGCGCCATCGTGTTCCAGCCGGAGGCGAACGCCGCGGAAAACTTCCGGCACTTTTTCTCGACCGCCAGCTGGTTCACGTGGCCGGCGTGGCCGCTCGCGCTGTGGAGCGCGTGGTCGCTGCGGCGCCGCTGGCGCGAGGCGCGGCTTTTGGTACCGGCGCTGACCGTGCTCGCCATGATCATTCTCTTCATTGCCTGGGGGCCGCCGCAGGACGAAAACCTGATCCCGCTGCTCGCGCCGCTCGCGCTGCTCGCCGCGCAAGGGATCTTCACTCTGCGCCGCGGCGCGCTCGCCGCGCTCGACTGGTTCGGCGCGCTCACCTTCGCGGTGTTCGCCGGTCTGGTGTGGCTCGGCTACATCGCCATGCTCACCGGCCTGCCAGCGCCGGTAGCGCGCAACTTCGGCCGCATCGCGCCGGGATTCGTCGCGCATCTGCAGCCGCTCGCCGTGGCCTTCGCGCTCGCGCTCGTCGCCGCGTGGCTGTACATCGTGTTCTTCACGCCCGGCTCGCCGCTGCGCAGCCTCGCGCGCTGGGCGGGCGGCGTGGTGCTGCTGTGGGGCACCTTCGCGATGCTGTGGATGCCGTGGGTCGACTATCAGAAGAGCTACCGCTCGGTGGCGCTGCAGCTGAAGAGCAAGCTGCCCGTCGATGCCAAGTGCCTCGCGCAACGCTCGCTCGGCGTATCGCAGGCCGCGGCGCTCGACTACCATGGCGGCATCCGCACGCAGCCATTCGACGTGGTGAAGCCCGCCGCCTGTCCGCTGGTGCTCGTCCAGGGCAGCCCGAAGCACGAGCTCGACGCGCCCGCCACCACCGCGGCAATGCGCTGGACCAAGCTCGCCGACGTCGGCCGTCCCGGCGACCGCGCCGAGCGCTACCGGCTCTACCGGCTGGAAAAGTGAACCGCGCGCCGCCGACCGGGTGCAAAGCCTGGACCGAGCTCGCCGCCCACGCCGAGCAGTCGCACGCGGCGCACCTGCGCGAGCTTTTCGCCAACGATGCGCAGCGCGCCGCTCACCTGGTGACCGAAGCGGCCGGCGTGCGCTACGACTACTCGCGCCAGCGGCTCGGCGCCATGACGCTCAGATTGCTTTCGCATCTCGCCGAGGAGCGCGGCCTCGCCGAATGGCGCGAGCGGCTGCTCTCCGGCAAGGTGGTCAACTCGACCGAGAATCGCGCCGCCTGGCACACGGCGCTGCGCTCGGCGACACCGCCCGCCGAAGTGCGCGACACGCTCGCGCGCATGCGTACGCTTGCCACCGAGCTGCGCGCGCAGCGCAGGTTCAAGCGCGTGGTCAATCTCGGCACCGGCGGCTCGGACCTGGGCCCACGCCTGCTCGCCGACGCGCTCGGGGATGGAACTCTGGACGTGCGCTTCGCCGCCAACGTCGATCCGCGCGATCTCGAGCGTGCGATCGATGGCGCCAAGCCCGACGAGACGCTCTTCATCATCGCGTCCAAGACCTTCACCACGCAGGAGACGATGGCGAACGCCGAAGCAGCCAAGCGCTGGGGCGCGCGCCAGTTCTATGCGGTCAGCGCCAATGTGGACGCCGCCCGCAAATTCGGCGTCCAGGAAGTGCTGCCGATGTGGGACTGGGTCGGCGGGCGGTTCTCCGTATGGTCGGCGGTGGGATTCGCCGCCATGTGCGCGATCGGCGCGCAAGCCTTTGATGATTTTCTCGCCGGCGGGCGCGAGGTCGACGAGCACTTCGCCCGCGCGCCGCTGGAGAAGAACATCCCGGTGCTGATGGCGCTCGTCGGCGTCTGGAACACGAACTTCCTCGGCGCGGCGACGCACGCCGTGCTGCCCTACGCGAATGCGCTGCGCCTGCTGCCCGCCTATCTGCAGCAGCTCGAGATGGAGTCCAACGGCAAGCGGGTAGACCACGCGGGGCGCCCGGTGGATTACGCGACGGCGCCGGTGCTGTGGGGCGCGGAAGGCACGGTGAGCCAGCATTCCTTCCACCAGCTCCTGCACCAGGGGACACCGATGGTGCCCTGCGATTTCATCGACCTCGGGCTGGAAAAAAACCTGAGCGCCAATGCGCGCGCCCAGGCCGATGCCCTGGCGTTCGGCACCGACGATCCGAAGCTGCCGCCGCACCGCCAATATCCAGGAAACCGTCCGTCGAGCATGCTGTTCCTCGACGGCTGCACGGCGCGAAACCTCGGCCGCCTGATCGCGCTCTACGAGCACAAGGTGTTCGTCCAGGGCGTCGTCTGGAACATCAACAGCTTCGACCAGTGGGGCGTCGAGCTGGGCAAAGAGATGGCCAAAAAATTGCTCTCCGGGAGATAGGCATGGACCAGGAAACGTTCAACCTCAGCATCCGCAAGTTCCTCAAGATGGTCGGCGTCAACTCGCAGCGCGAGATCGAGCAGGCGGTGCAGAAGGCGATGATGGACGGCACGCTGCAGGGCAGCGAGACCCTGCCGGCGAAGTGCACGCTCGAGATCCCGGCGCTCGGGCTGAAGGTGCCGTTCGAGGGCGAGATCAAACTAAAATAGGCCGATGAACAAACCGCGAGAGTTCGCCCCGTCGGTGCTCGCCGAGCTGAAGGCGCTGCTGGGCGAGCGCGTCTCGACCTCGGCCGCGGTGCGCGAGCACCACGGCAAGGACGAGTCCTACTTCCCGTACGCGCCGCCCGATGCAGTCGTCTTTGTAAAAACCACGGAGGAAGTGCGCGACGTCGTGAACATCTGCCGGCGCCATCGCGTGCCGATGATCGCCTTCGGCGTCGGCACCTCGCTCGAGGGGCACATCCTCGCGATCGCCGGCGGCGTGTCGATCGACCTCTCGCAGATGAACCAGGTGCTGGCGGTGCACGAGGAGGACCTCGACGCCGTGGTGCAAGCGGGCGTCACGCGCAAGCAGCTGAACGAGTACATCAAGCACACCGGGCTCTTCTTCCCGATCGATCCGGGCGCCGATGCGACGCTCGGCGGCATGACGGCGACGCGCGCCTCGGGCACCAACGCGGTGCGCTACGGCACCATGCGCGAGAACGTGCTGTCGCTGAAAGTGGTGCTCGCCGACGGCCGCGTCATCCAGACCTCGCGCCGCGCGAAGAAATCCGCCGCGGGCTACGACCTGACGCGGCTCTTCGTCGGCTCGGAAGGCACGCTCGGCATCATCACCGAGGTGACCGTGCGGCTCTACCCGGTGCAGGACGCGATGTCGGCGGCGGTGTGCGCCTTCCCGAGCATCGACGCGGCGACCAAGACGGTGATCCAGACGCTGCAGATGGGCATTCCGGTGGCGCGCTGCGAGCTTCTCTGCGCGACCACGATGGGCGCGCTCAACAAGCACAACAAGCTGGGCTATCGGGAGTCGCCCACCTTGTTTCTGGAGTTTCACGGCACCGAAGCGAGCGTCGTCGAGCAGGCGAAGATGGTGCAGGAGATCGCCAAGGAGAACGGCGGCCTCGACTTCCAGTGGGCGACGCGGCCCGAGGACCGCACCAAGATCTGGGAAGCGCGCCATAACGCCTACTTCGCGGTACTGCAGCTCAAGCCCGGCTCGCGCGCGGTCTCGACCGATGTCTGCGTGCCGATCTCGCGCCTCGCGGAGTGCGTCGCCGAGACCGCCAAGGAGATCGAGCAGGCGTCGATGCCGATCCCGCTCTTCGGCCACGTCGGCGACGGCAATTTCCACCTGGTGATCCTGGTCGACCCGAAGAGCGAGGCCGACATGGACGAGGCGAAGGCGCTCAACGCGCGGCTCGTCAAGCGCGCGCTCGCCATGGAAGGCACCTGCACCGGCGAGCACGGCATCGGCATGGGCAAGCAGGCCTCGCTGCGCGCCGAGCTCGGCGAGGACGTGATCGACGTGATGCGCGACATCAAGCAGCTTTTCGACCCGGACAATCTCCTCAACCCGGGCAAGCTGGTGCCCCCGCAGTGAAGGCGCTCTGCGCGCTGGTTGCGTCCGCGCTCCTGGCGGCGGCGGAGCCGGCCGCGGCACAGACGCCCGCGCCGTCCGAGGCATCGCCTCCTGCCAAGTCGTCCGAGCGCCCGGTCCTCAACCTCAAGGTGGAGGAGCCCGCCCGGTCCGAACCAAGGATCACGTTCAGTCCGCGAGAGGGCACGCCCCAGCAGAGTCCCGTGAACACGCTGCCCTCGCTCGGCGGCAGCCCCTCGCAAGCCTACGAACGGCCGCTGAAGTCCGACTCCCCGGCATCGCCCTTCCCCAAGGACACGAATCCCGGCCATTAGGATGAGCGCGGAGCAGCGGATCAAGGAACTGAAGCTCGAGCTGCGCCAGCCCTCGGCGCCGGTGGCGAACTACGTCAACGCGGTGCGCACCGGAAATCTCCTCTTCCTGGCGGGCAAGGGCCCGCGCGGCGCGAAGGGCAAGGTCGGGCGCGAGTTCACCATCGAGCAGGCCTACCAGCACGCGAGGGCCGTCGGCGTCGATCTCCTCGCCGTGATGCGCGCGGAGCTCGGCAGCCTGGACAAGGTGCGCCGGGTCGTCAAAGTGCTGGGAATGGTCAACGCAGTGCCGGAGTTCGAGGATCAGCCCAAGGTGATCAACGGCTGCTCGGACCTTTTCGTCGAGGTGTTCGGCGAGCGCGGCAAGCACGCGCGCTCGGCGGTCGGCATGGGCTCGCTGCCGATGGGCATCCCGGTCGAGATCGAATGCATCGTGGAAGTCGAATGACTATCAGGATGAAAAGCAGGATCAGACCGCTGGTGGTCTTGCTCGCCGCGCTGGCGTTCCTGGCGTGGGGGCAAAACCCCGCCACGCAGGCGCCCGAAAAGGACAAGTCGGCCGAGAAGGATCAGGCCGCCAAGCCCGCACCGCTGCCGCCGAAGCCGCGCCCGCGCGTCAGCCTGAAGCCGAAGGGCGGAACGGGCTCGAACGTCGGCGACGATGCGCCCGGCGGCGGTGCGACGACCGCCGAGCCCTCCAAAGGCGGCACGCCCGGCACCCCGTCGGGCTCCTTCACCGGACCGCCGACCAAGCCTTAAGCCCGCGCGGTGGTAGGATTCCCGCGCGGAGGAAAAAAAGAGCGGAATGAACCGCGCGGAACTCCTGGCCTGTCCCGAGTGTGACCTGCTGCAAAGCGATTCCGTCGTTCCTCGTCCGCGCAAGGCGCTGTGCGCGCGCTGCGGCGCGGTGCTCTACCAGCGTCACCCGCACGGCCTGGAGCGCACCGCGGCCCTGACCGCGGCGGCGCTCGTGCTGTTCGCGATCGCGAACGCCTTCCCGATCCTGTCGCTCGAGCTGCAAGGCGAACGCACCGACGCTACCCTCGCCGGCGCGGTGGCCGCGCTCTGGTCGCAGAACATGCAGCTCGTCGCCGCGCTGGTGCTCTTCACCGCCATCGTCATGCCGCTCGCCGAGCTCGCCGCGCTCGCCTACCTGCTCGTGCCGCTCCCCTTCGGCCTGCGCGCGCCGCAGTTCGGCGCGGTGTTCCGGCTGCTGCAGTTCGCGAGCCGCTGGGGCATGGTCGAGGTGTTCGTGCTCGGGGCGCTCGTCTCGCTCGTCAAGCTCGGGCACCTCGCCAGCGTCGCACCGGGCATCGCGCTCTGGTCCTTCGCGGCGCTGATGCTGGTGATGGCGGCGATCGAGGCGAATTTCGATCCGCGCGACCTCTGGACGCGCGTGGCGTCCCTATGAATGCGAGCGCCGCGAGCCTGGGGCTCCTCGCGTGCTCGACCTGCAGCCTCGTGTCGCGCGCGTCGGCAGTCGAAGGCGCCCAATGTCCACGCTGCCGTTCGGCGCTGCATTGGCGCAAGCCCGGCAGCATCGGGCGCACCTGGGCGTTCCTGATCGCGGCGATGGCGCTCTACGTGCCGGCGAACACGCTGCCGATCATGGCTACGAGCTCGCTCTTCGGCTCGCAGGACGACACGATCATGAGCGGCGTGATCTTCCTCTGGGAGGACGGCTCCTGGTACCTCGCGCTCATCGTGTTCGTCGCGAGCATCCTGGTGCCGCTCGCCAAGATCATCGGGCTCGTGGTGCTGCTCCTCTCGGTGCAGCTCGGCTGGGCTTCGCGCCAGCCCGAGCGCGCGCGCCTCTATCGCCTGGTCGAGTCGATCGGCCGCTGGTCGATGCTCGACATCTTCGTGGTCGCGCTGCTCGTCACCGTGGTGCAGCTCACCGCGCTCGCCAGCGTGCGCGCCGGCCCGGCGGCGCTCGCCTTCGGCGCCGTGGTGGTGCTGACGATGTGCGCGGCGACGAGCTTCGATCCACGCCTCATCTGGGATCCGGTCAAGGAGCCGCGTGAGCGACACGCCGCCGCCTGAAGACATCCCGCGGGCGCTCGCGGCGCCGAAGTCCGGCCGCTCCCTGCCGCTCGTCTGGCTCGTGCCCGCGGTGGCGCTCGCCATCGGCGCCTGGCTCGCGGTCAGCCACTGGCTCGAGCGCGGCACGGTCATCATCATCAGCTTCCGCACTGCCGAAGGCCTGCAGGCCGGCAAGACCAAGATCAAGTACAAGGACATCGACGTCGGGCAGATCACCGAGATCAACCTCGCGCCCGATTTGAGCGGCGTGATCGCCACGGCGGAGCTCGTCAAAGGCGCCGAAAGCCGCGTGGTGGACGACACGCGCTTCTGGGTGGTGCGGCCGCGCATCTCGGGGAGCACCGTGTCCGGGCTGCAGACGCTGCTTTCCGGCTCCTACGTGGCGATGGACGTCGGCAAGTCCGCGCATCGCGCGCGAGTCTTCGTCGGCCTCGAGCAGCCGCCGGCCTTTACCACCGACTCGCCCGGCCGCCAGGTCAACCTGCGCGCCGAAGACATCGGCTCGCTCGACGTCGGCTCGCCGGTCTACTACCGGCGCCTGCAGGTCGGGCAGGTGGCGGCCTACGAGCTCGAGAAGGACGGCAAAGCGGTCAAGATCACCGTCTTCATCAACGCGCCCTACGACCGCTTCGTGTCCGGCAACAGCCGCTTCTGGCACGCGAGCGGCATCGACATGGCGCTCGACGCCGAGGGCGTGCGCGTCAAGACCGAGTCGCTCGTCTCGCTCGCCATCGGCGGCGTCGCGTTCGGCACGCCGCTGGAGGAAAGCGAGCCGGCGCCGATCGCCGCCGACACGGTGTTCGAGCTGCACCGCAACCAGGCACGCGCCTTCAAGAGCCCCGACCGGCTCGCCGACAGCTACGTGCTGGTCTTCAACCAGTCGGTGCGCGGCCTGCAGCCGGGCGCGCCGGTCGACTTCCGCGGCATCGTGGTGGGCGAGGTCGCCGCGATCCATACCCAGTACGACCCGCAGACCCAGAAGATCTCGATCCCGGTCGAGATCCGCATCTACCCGGAGCGCTTCACTTCGCGGCTGCGCGGCGGCGCGCCGCAATCCGGGCGGCTCGGCAAGGACGGCAAATTCGTCGCCGGGCTGGTCGAGCGCGGCCTGCGCGCGCAGCTGCGCACCGGCAGCCTGCTGACGGGGCAGCTTTACGTCGCGCTCGACTTCTTTCCGGACGCGGCGCGCGCGAAGGTCGATCTCGCCCAGTCGCCGCCCGAGCTGCCCACCACGCCGAGCACGCTCGAAGACCTGCAGGCGACGCTCGTGAGCCTCGCCAATAAGCTCGAGCGCGTGCCGCTCGAGACGATGGCAACCGACTTGAGCCACACCCTGAAGAGCGTCGACGCGCTGGTGAAGCGCCTCGACAGCGAAATCGCTCCCGAGGCGCGCGCCACGCTCGCCGAGGGCCGCGAGACCTTGGTCGAGATGAGGAAGACGCTCAGCGAAGCCACCAAGACGATGAACGACGCGAGCCGCACGTTCGCCAACGCCGAGCGCAGCCTCGCGCCCGACTCGGCGCTCTTCGGCGAGCTGCAGGACGCGGCGCGCGAGTTCGCGCGCACCGCCCAGAGCCTGCGCACCCTCGCCGACTACCTCGAGCGCAATCCGCAGGCGCTGCTGCGCGGCAAGAGCGAGGACCGGCGATGAGGTTTGTCGTCTTCGCTTTGTTGCTGGTCAGCGCCTGTGGCAGTCCACCGCGCGAGCGCTTCTACACCCTGAATGCACCGGAGCCGCCCGTTGCGGCCGATGGCGCGCCTTCGATTTCGGTCGGACCGGTGAGCATCCCGGAGCTCGTCGACCGGCCGCAGCTCGTGGTGCACGTCCGCGCCAATGAGGTCGTGCTCACCGAACAGGAGCGCTGGGCCGAGCCGCTGCGCGGCGCCATCGCGCGCGTCGTCACCGCCAACCTGGCCATCGCTCTCGGCGCCCGCGTCGTGCCGCAGCGAAACGGCGATGCAGATTACCGGGTGATCCTCGACGTGCAGCGCTTCGAGTCCGGCGATGAGGCGCTGATCGATGCGGCATGGACCGTCGTGCCGCGCAACGGCGAGCGTCGCTCGGGGCGCGCCGTCGCCCGGGAAAAGCCGCAGCGCAAAGAGTACGATGCGCTCGTCGCCGCGCATAGCGCGGCGCTGGCGGCGATCAGCCGCGAAATCGCCGCCGCGATCAGAAAGCCGTAGCGTTACTGCTGGTCCTTCTTGAGCGGCACGGCCTCGCCGAGGGAGCGGGCGAGGTTGTACCACTTGAGCGACTCGCGGTAATCGCGTGCCACGCCGGCGATGCCCTTGTCATAGATCCAACCCAGCCTCTTCGCCGCCTTGCCGCTGCCTCCGCGTGCCGCGCGCACGTACAGGTTCACCGCCTCGGCGCCCCTGCCTTCGCGCTCCAGCGCCTCGGCCTGCGCGAACAGGGACCCGTCCTCCGGAAACCTCAATATCGGATATTGCAGCCTTGGCTGATCCTGTTCGCGCTGCCATTCCCAGCGCCGCCGGCGTTCCGCCTCGGCCGCCGCGGCCGCCTCGGCGGCGCGGCTATCTGCCTCCGCCCGCCGGCGTCTCTCGCTCTCGAAATCACTGCTCTGCGCGTTACACCATCCGGTGATGCACAGCATCAGCGGGATGGCGAGATACTTCATATCGTCATCACGCTCTTGCGGTAGAACTTGAGCTCCTCGATCGACTCGAGGATGTCGGCAAGCGCCTCGTGCTTGCCTTCCTTCAAGAAGCCTTTCATCAATTCGGGCTTCCAGCGGCGCACCAGCTCCTTGAGCGTCGAGACGTCGAGGTTGCGGTAGTGGAAGTGGGCCTCCAGGCGCGGCATCCAGCGCGCGAGGAAGCGGCGGTCCTGGCAGATGGAGTTGCCGCACATCGGCGAGTTGTTGGCCGGGACGTGCTCGCCGAGGAACTCGAGCGCGGCGCGCTCGGCCTCGGCCTCGCTCATCGAGGAGGCGCGCACGCGCTCGATCAGGCCGGTCTTCTTGTGCGTGCTCTTGTTCCAGGAATCCATCGCCTCGAGCACCGCGTCGAGCTGGTGCACGACGAGCACCGGGCCTTCCGCCACCACCGCGAGCTGCGAATCGGTCACCAGCATGGCGATCTCGATGATGCGGTCGGAGTCCGGCTGCAGTCCGGTCATCTCCATGTCGATCCAGATCAGGTTGTTGGGATCGGCGGCCATGGCTTATTCTAGCTTCGCATGCCGAATGCCCTCACATGGCTGTTTCTCGCGGCGCTCGTGGCGGCCACCGCAACGCGGCTGTGGCTCGCGCGCCGCCAAATCCGCCACGTGATCGCGCATCGCGATGCGGTGCCGGCGAGCTTCGCCGACAGCATTCCGCTCCACGCGCATCAGAAGGCGGCGGACTACACCGCCGCCAAGACGCGGCTCGGCATGATCGATGTCCTGATCGGGGCGGCGACGCTTCTCGTCTTCACGCTGGGCGGGCTCGTGCAGTGGCTCTCCGATGCCTGGAGCGCGGCCTTCGCGCCCGGCTCGATCGCGCACGGCACGGCGCTGCTCCTCAGCATCCTGCTCTTGCAGGCGCTGATCGGGCTGCCGACGACCGTCTATCGCACCTTTGGCATCGAGAGCCGCTTCGGCTTCAACCGCATGACGCTGCGCCTCTTCGTCCTCGACCTCGTGCGGCACACCGTGGTCGCGATCATCCTCGGCGTGCCGCTGCTCCTCGCCGTGCTCTGGCTGATGGACAAGATGGGCGAATACTGGTGGCTCTACGTCTGGATCCTGTGGGTTGCGTACTCGCTCGTGCTGATGATGGTCTATCCGGCTTTTATCATGCCGCTGTTCAACAAGTTCACGCCGATCACCGAGGGCGAGCTCGCCCAGCGCATCCAGCGCCTGCTCGCGCGCTGCGGCTTCAAGTCGAGCGGGCTCTATCTCATGGACGGCTCGAAGCGCTCGAGCCACGGCAACGCCTTCTTCACCGGCTTCGGCGCCGCCAAGCGCATCGTGCTCTTCGACACGCTGGTGAGCCGGCTGCAGCCGCCGGAAGTCGAGGCGGTGCTCGCGCACGAACTGGGCCATTACCGGCTGCACCACATCGCGAAAGCGATGGCGCTCTCCGCCGCCGTCAGCTTCGTGGTGCTGTGGGTGCTGGGACAGCTGATCGACCAAGCCTGGTTCTACCAGGGCCTGGGCGTGCGCACGCCGAGCAACGCCGCGGCGCTGGTGCTGTTTCTCATGGTGCTGCCCGAGTTCCTGTTCTTCGTGCAGCCGCTCACCAGCCGCTATTCGCGCAAGCGCGAGTTCGAGGCCGACGCCTACGCGACGAGCCACGCCAGCGCCGCCGAGCTGGTGCGCGCGCTCGTCAAGCTCTACCAGGACAATGCGGCGACGCTCACGCCCGACCCGCTGCATTCCGCGTTCTACGATTCCCACCCACCCGCGGCGATGCGCATCGCCAGACTGGAACCCAAATGACCGAGCTCGCGGCCAGGAAATGCAAACCCTGCGAAGGCGGCGTCGCACCCTACACGCCCGAGCAGACGAAGCAGATGCTGAAGCAGGTGAAGGGCTGGATCGTCGAAGAGGGAAAGCTGGTCAAGGTTTATCCCTTCAGCAACTACTACCAGACCATGGCCTTCGTCAACGCGCTCGCCTGGATCTCGCACCGCGAGGATCACCATCCCGACCTCGCGGTCGGCTACAACAAGTGCCGCGTCGAGTACTCGACGCACGCCATCGGCGGGCTCTCCGAGAACGATTTCATCTGCGCCGCCAAGTGCGACTTGCTGCTCCAGCTTTGATGAAGCGCGTCTTCGGCTCCTTCAACCAGACCGCCGTCTACCACGCGAGGAATCTGCTCGAGGCGGAAGGCATCGAGGTACTGGTGAGGAACGCCGCCCTCTCCTCGGCGATGGGAGAGCTGCCACCGGCCGAATGCGAAGCCCAGTTGTGGGTGCTGGACGATGCGGACGCGGCACGTGCGCAGGAGCTGCTTTCCCGCCCGCGGGACCTCGGACCGGAGTGGACCTGTGGCTGCGGCGAGCGCCTCGGCGCCCAGTTCACGCAGTGCTGGCGCTGTGGCGCCTACCGTCCCCTATAGCAGTCGGGCGATCGTCAGCAGCGCGAGCGCGAACACCCAGACCACTACGGCGCGCCACAGGAGTCCCACGGTGCTGTCGAGGAATGGGCCCTCGGCCGGCTCGCCCACACCGAGCTCGGGACGCGGCAGCATGCCGTCGACCTCCTGCACCGGCATCCCCAGGCGCACGCCCATGGCGCCGGCGCCCGCCGCGAGCACGATACCGGCGTTCGGATCGAACCAGCTGCGCGCCTGCGTGCGCCAGCAATACACGGCGTCCTCGAAGTCGCCGACCACGGCGAACGCCGCGGCGGTGAGGCGCACGGCCGGCCAATCGAGCACGTAGAACGCGCGCCCGGCGAACTGCCCGAAGCCGCCGAGGTCCTTCCAGCGCCAGGCGAAATACGCGGCAAGGCGGTAAAGCACCGCCCCGCTCGGCCCGGGCAAGAGCAGGTACCACAGCAGCACGCCGAACACATGGCGGTGCGAGGCGAGCAGCGCCTCCTCGATCGTCAGGCGCACCACTTCCTCGCGCGTGCGCACCACGCCCGAGGCGCCGCGCCACTGCTCGAGGAGCGCTCGCGCGCGCTCGACGTCGCCGGCCTTGATCGCGAGCTGGATGTCGGTGAAGTAGTGGCTGAACTGCCGGAAGCCGAGCGTGAGGTACAGCACCGCGATGTTGAAGACCAGCGCGAGAAGCGGGTGCACCGAGTAGAGCACCGCTTGCAGCGCGTACGCGAGCAGCACCGGCGGCAGCACCGCGACCAGCCAGGCGACCATGCCGTGGCGGCGCTCGCCGCCGTTGAAGGACTGCTCGAGCCAGGCGGCCCACGCCGTGAGGGTGCCCTGCACCGCCTTCCTCTCGCCCAGCGGGCGCCATTGCTCGATGACCAGCGCAGCGATGATCGCGAATACGCTCATGAACCCATTCTACAATCCGCGAGCATGACCCTCAGCGCACCCTTCGGCTACGACGAGATCGTGCCGCTCGAGAAATCGCACCGTGTGCTGATGCCGAGCGGCACCACGCCGTCGTTCTGCCGCACGATCAACGCGCTCGCGGTCTCGGTCGGCGAGTTCGTCGCCGCGGCGCGCGACTACCCGATCGTGTTCGCGAGCGCGGATGCCGGCAAGAGATTCGCGCCGGTGGTCGTTCTAGGGCTCGAGGCCGGCGCCAATCTCTTTCTGGATGCCGACGGCGAATGGGACCGCGCGGCATATTTCCCGGCGTACGTGCGGCGCTTTCCGTTCTGCCTATCGAAGGAGCGCGTGGTGTGCATCGTCAAGTCGTACATCGACGCGGGCGGTGTGCCGCTCTACGACGCGCGCGGCAACGCGACGCCGCGCTGGAAGGCCGCCGAAGATCTGCTCGCCGGCTTCGATGCCGACCTCGAGCGCACCGCGCAGATGTGCGCAGCGCTCGCCAAGCTGGAGCTCTTGGAGTCGTTCAGCATCCAGGTCAAGGACGCGCCCGAGATCCAGCTCAGCGGGATGGTGCGCGTCGCCGAGACCAAGCTCCAGGCGCTGGCGCCGGCGCGCCTGAAGGCGCTGGTCGACAAAGGCTTCATGGGCCTCATCTACGCGCACCTGCATTCGCTCGAGAACTTCAGCCGGCTGGCGGCTCGCCGTAAGTCAGCTGGCGATAGAGGTTCAGCACCATCCCGGCGGTAGCCCCCCAGATGTAGTACCTGCCGTAGGGCATCTCGTAGAAGCCGACGCTGCGGCCCTCGAGCTCGCGCGTCTGCCGGTGGTGGTTGCGCGGATCGAGCAGGAACGCGAGCGGCACCTCGAACACCTCCTCCACCTCGCGCGGGTCCGGGGCGAGCTCGAGCGGCGGCGTGAGCAATCCCACGACCGGCGTGACCTGGTAGCCGGTGCGGGTGATGTAGTCGGGCAGGCGCGCCAGGATCTCGACCTGCTCCGGCCGCAGGCCGATCTCCTCCTGCGATTCGCGCAGCGCGGTGAATTCCGCCGACGCGTCGCCGGGCTCGGCGCGGCCGCCGGGGAAGCTGACCTGGCCCGAAGGCGCCTTCAGGTGCACGGTGCGCTGGGTGAAGAGCACGGTCAGGCCCTCGGGATGCGCCACGATCGGCACCAGCACCGAGGCCGG
>DASXRW010000061.1:0-11653 GCA_036506355.1 Burkholderiales bacterium | reverse complement strand
GGCCGCGCGCGGCCTCGACGGCATCGTGCTCTCGACGCCGCTCAACGTGTTCTATCTCTCCGGCTTCAACGGCATCGCGCACAAGGCGGACGAGCCGCGCCCGTACGCGCTCCTGTTCTCGCGCCACGCCACCGACCATCCCATCCTGGTGATCGCCGACTACTACCTCGCGACCTTCCTCGTCCAGCCAAGCTGGGTGCGCGACATCCGACCGTTCCGCGCCGTGATGATGCCGCTCGACCGGGCGCCACAGCGCGAAGACATCGACCGTTTCATACCGCGCGACACGCGCGACATCGACTGGGTGCGCGCCGCACGCAGCCGCTACGCTTTCGACATGGGCGCGGCGCTGCGCGGCGCGCTCGCCGAGCTCGGTCTCGAGCGCGGCAGGATCGGTTTCGACGACCTGGCGCTCGGTCAGCGGCTGCGCCTCGAGCGTGCCGAGATTCTCGACGCGTACGACGCGCTCATGTTCGCCCGCGCGGTGAAGACGCCGACGGAACTCGAGCTCCTGGGCCGCGCCACGGCGCTCAATCGCGCCGCGATCGAGCGCACGGTGAGGTCCTGGGACACGGGCATGCGCTGGCGCGAGCTCAACCGCGCCTACCACGCCGCGGTCGTCGAGCTTGGCGGCTTCGTACGCGACCCGGGCGCCATGGTGTGGGGTCATCCGCGCGGCGCCGACGCGACGCTCACGCTGCAGACGGGCTTGGAGGACTTCGAGCTCGAGCGCGGCCAGCACGTGATGTTCGACTGCCACGGGACGCTCGATCTCTATTGCTGGGATGGGGGCAAGACCTGGGTGGTGGGCGGCGAACCGCAGGGCGATGGCAAGCGCAACCTGCGCGCCACGGCGCTCGTCGCCGAGGAGCTGATGGCGGCGATGCGCCCGGGTACGCGTCCGAGCGAGCTGCAGGCGAAGGGGCGCGAGCTCTATCGCAAGGCCGGGGTGGCCGATGCCGACGCCGCGGTCGTGTTCTTCCACGGCCTCGGCCTCTCGCACATGGACGTCGAGCAGACCACCGCGAGCGGTCAAGCGAACACGGACTGGCGCTTCGAGGCCGGCATGGTGGTGCCGTTGCACATCGTCTACCCCGGCGGCGAGCGCAACCGCGCCTGGCTGGAAGAGGTGGCGCTCATCACCGAGGAGGGCGGCGAGCCCTTCTTCGGCTGGGGATACGAGCCGCTGCTCGCTTGAGCGCGGAGGTGCGCCTCAGACTGTGAAGGCGATCTGCGGCCAGCGGTCGCGCCAGGGATTCGCCTCTTCGAATTTTGCGGCAACACCCAAGAGCAGGCGGTCGGCGCCGAAGGCTGCGGCAAGCTGAAAGCCAATGGGCAGCCCGCGAGACGAGGCTGCACAGGGCAGGTTGATCGCCGGGATGCCGCACGCATTCACCCACGCCGTGTACACCGCATGGCCGCGCGGGCCGACTTGCTGGCCATCGATCGTCTCGGGGTAGAGCTGCTCTGCCGGCCAGGGCAGCGCTGCGGCGCTCGGCGTCATCACCACGTCCCAGCGCGCGAACAGCGACTGCGCTTCGCGCCGCAGGCGCTCGAAGAGCTCGAAGCCGGCAAGGTATTCCGCCGCCGATACCTTGCGGCCGTCCTCGAGCATCCTCTGGAACCGGGGGCCGAGGAGATGCTCCTTCCCCGGATGCATGGACATCACGTAGGCCACGCCGGCTGCGCCGAAGCGCGCCCAGAAGGCGTTGAGCGGCCCGAGATCGAGCGGCAGCGATCCCGTTTCCAGGCGGCAACCGAGCGACTCGAGCGCACGCGCGGCGGCATCGACGCTCGCAGCGATCTCGCGATCGAGCGGCGCATCGCCGAACCGCTGCACGTAGAGCACGCGCAGCGGCTCACTGCGCTTTACCTCCAGTGAAAAAAGCGAGCGCCGGTCGCGCGGGTCTGGACCGGCGATTACGTCGAAGAGCGTGCGCGTGTCCTCCACGGTGCGCGCGAGCGGGCCGATCACCTCGAGGTCGAGCAGCATCATCGGCAGGCTGTTCACCCGCGCCACCGCCCCGATCGAGGGCTTGAGTCCCACCAGGCCGGTATGCGAGGCCGGGCGGCGGATCGAGCCGCCGCCGTCGGTGCCGAGCGCGAGCGGCCCCAGTCCCGCGGCGAGCGCGGCCACCGAGCCGCCCGAGGAGCCGCCCGGCGTGAGCTCGAGGTCGTAAGGGTTGCGCGTCGCGCCGAACACCGGGTTCCAGGTGATGCCCTCGAAGGTCAGCTCCGGAACATTGGTCTTGCCGATGATCACGGCCCCGGCTGCGCGCAGGCGCGCGACGGGGAGCTCATCCTCGGCAGGCACGTAGTCGCGAAAGACGCGGCTTCCCCAGACGCAGGGCATGCCCGCGGCGAGGATGTTGTCCTTGACGAGCAGCGGCACGCCGTCGAGCAGACTCAGCGGCCGCGCCTTGGCATAGCGCCGCGCGCTTTCTTCCGCTTGCGAACGCAGATCAGGCGCAAAGGCGATGATGGCGTTCAGCTTCGGGTTCAGCTTGGCGATGCGCTCGCGCAGCAGCTCCAGGTGCTCGACCGGGTCCGCCTCGCGGCGGCGGAAGGCGGCACCGAGTTCGGTCGCCGAAAGCTGCCAGCGCTGCATCACATGCGCGCCGGCAGCCAGAGCGCGACCTGCGGCGCGTACATCAGGAAGATGGTGAAGGCGATCATGATCAGCGCGTAGGGCAGCGCGCCCCAGATCGCGTCATCGATGCCGCCGCGGTCCGGGCGGATACCGTGCACCACGAAAAGATTCATTCCCACGGGCGGCGTGATCAGCCCCAGCTCGCACATCAGCACGATGAAGATGCCGTACCAGATCGGATCGACGCCGAGCGCGGTGACGATCGGATAGGTGAGTGGAATGGTCGCTACTTGCATCGACAGCACGTCCATGAACATGCCGAGGATCAGGTAGAACACGATGAGCGCGAAGATCATCGCCTGCGCCGACAGGCCGAAGGAGGTCACCCACTTGGTGAGCTGGTCGGCGACCCCGGTGAGGCTGATGGTGAGATTGAGGACGAAGGCGGTGGCGATGATGAGCAGGATCATGCCGCTGATGCGCGCGGTCTGCTGGAAGCAGTTCTTCAAGAGCTCAAGCGAGAGCTTGCCGCTCAGCCCGACGAGCACGAGCGCGATCACCACGCCGAGCGCCGCCGACTCGGTGGCGGTGGCGACGCCGGTGTAGATGCTGCCCATGACCACGCCGAAGACGATGAGCGGCGGCACGAGATTCACGAGCAGGCGAAGGCGCTTCGCGAGCGCGACCCGCTCCTCGCGCACCGTTTGCCCGCGCAGCGCGTGCGACACGAAGATGTACAGCATGAAGCAGAGCGTGAGCAGGATGCCGGGGATGATGCCGGCGATGAAGAGCTTGCCGATCGAGTTGTTGGTGAGCGAGCCGTAGACGATCATGTTCACGCTCGGCGGAATGAGGATGCCGAGCGTGCCGCCCGCGGCGAGCGAGCCGAGCGCATCGCGCATCGAGTAGCCGCGCGCGTACAGCGAGGGCAGGGCCACCGTGCCGATGGTCGCGGCGGTGGCCACCGAGGAGCCGGAGGTGGCCGCGAACAGCGCGCAGCAGCCGATGTTGGTGTGCAGCAGCCCGCCCGGCAGGCGCGCGAGCCAGGCCGACAGCGCGACGTACATGCGGTCCGCGATCCCGCTGCGCAGGAGCAGCTCGCCGAGCAGCACGAACAGAGGGATGGCGGTGAGCAGGCTTTCGTTGCCCACGCCCCAGATCACCGAGGCCATCGAGTTGATGAACGGCATGCCGAAGGCGAGCACGCCGCCCGCCACGCCGATGAGGAGCATCGCCGCGGCGATGGGGATGCCGACGAGCATCATCGCGATCATGAGGAGGAACGCGACGATCGTGGCGGCGATCACTTCGGCTCCGCGCGCCGCTGCGCGAAGTCGGCGAGCTCCTCCTTCAGCTCTTCCTTCGCGCTCTTGGGATGGAACTCATCGTTCAGCTCGTCGATGCGCCGCTGGGCGAGCAGAAAGGTTGCGCGCGCGGCGTAGCCGATCGCCACGACCATGAAGAGCACGAGCCCCGCGTACCACAGCGCCTGCGGGTAAACGAGCGGGGTCGCCCAGGGCGTCTGCGCGGTGCTGCGGTAGAGCTGGCTTTCTGCGACCACGCGCCAGGACACCGCGACGAAGAGGATCGCCATCGCCGCGAGCAGGACGATGGAGATCCAGTTCAGCGCCGCCTTCATGCCGCGCGGAAAAAGCTCGTGGAACACGTCGACGCGGATGTGGTTGCGGCCGGCAAGCGCCAGGCTGAAGGCGAGGGTCGAACCGATGGCGAGCGAATAGCCGGCGAGCTCATCCGCACCCTGGATGGAGAAGGTGAAGAGCTTGCGGGCGAGCGTCTCGACCGTGACGACGAGCGAGAGCACGAGGAAGATCGCGCCGAAGACGTTCGCCAGGACGGCTTCGGCGCGCTTCACAGGTTCGCTACTTCAGCCCGACGATCGGGCCTACCGCTTTTTTCCAGGTCACCGAGCAGCCCGGGTTCGACCTGTCGCACACCTCGGCCCAGGCGGGAAACGAGATGTCGCGCACCGCGCGCTTCACGATGTCGAGGTCCGCCGAGGTCACCGGCACGTTGACCAGGCCGAATTTCTTGCCGGTGGTGCAGGGATCTCTACCGACGTTGCAGTTCGAAGCGTCGAGGAACAGGTCCTCCGAATATTTCCAGATGTCGGCGAGCAGCCCGTCGAACGCCGCCTGTAGCTTCTTCTGCTGGTCGGGCTTGAATTTGTTCCAGGTGGCGAGCGTGATGCCGTAGCCGTTGAGCGCGATCTGCATGCCGATCGGCAGGTAATGCGTGGTGACCTCGGGCCAGCCCGCGGAGTTGGCCGAGCTCGGTCCCGTGATCGCGCAGTCGACCACCCCGAGCGAGAGGCTCTGGTGCGTCTCGGCGAAGGCGATCGGCACGGGCGTGCCGCCGAGCGATTCGACGAACTTGGCGAGATTCTGGTCGTAGACGCGCACCTTCAGGCCTTTCAGGTCGCCGAGCTTGGCGATCGGCTTCTTGCAGAAGAACACCTGTGGGCCGAACGGCCAGATGCCGAGCAGCTTGACCCCGAACTGCTTCTGCAGCCGCTGGTCGAGGATGCCGGTATAGGCATCGGCCACCGCTTTCCCGGTCTTGTAGTCGGGGTTCAAGCCCACCAGATCGAGCCCGAGGATGGTGGGCTCGTCGCGCGAGTTCTGCGACATGCGCAGCGACGCCATCTCGAACAGCCCTGCCTTCATCACCCGCAGCTGCTCGGTGTCCTTGATGCCGAGCGTATCGATCGGCTTGTACTCGACCTCGATCGGCAGGCCGCTTTTCTGCGCGAGCGTCTCGAAGAAGGGTTGCTCCTTGTTCTTCTGGATGAGGCCGGTGGCGAGCGGCTGTCCGATCACCTTGAGCTTGATCTTTTCCTGCGCAAGCGCCGGCGCGGCGGCGATCGTTGCGGCGAGTGCGGCCGCCAAGAATTGCGTCTTCATCGAGTGACCTCCCGGGTCCGTGAGTGCGCGGGCTCGGGGAGCCCGCATTTCAGAAACTCGCCGCGCCCTGGCACGCCGCGAGGGCTTCCGTCCCATACCACCTCGCCGCGCGCGACGGTCACCGCGGGCCAGGCGCGCAGGCGCATGCCTTCGTAGGGCGTGTAATCGACGGCGTGATGCAGCGTTTCATTGCGGATAGTGACGTCGCGCTCTTCCCAGATGACGAGATCGGCATCCGCGCCGACGGCGATGGTTCCCTTGCGCGGATACAGGCCATAGAGCTTCGCTGGATTGGCGGCGGTGAGCTCGACGAAACGCTCGATGCTGATGCGTCCCGCGAGCACGCCCTCCGAGTAGAGGAGCGGCAGCCGCGTCTCGAGTCCGGGAATGCCGTTGGGGATGTAGCGGAAGGGCACTTCTCTTCCGCCGAGCTTCTTGCCGTGCGGATCTTCGTAGCGAAACGGCGCGTGGTCGGAGGAGAACACGGTGAACAGGCCGTCGGCCACGGCATCCCAGATCACCTGCTGGTTCGCCTTGTCGCGCGGCGGCGGGCTGCACACGCATTTGGCACCGTGGAAGCCCTCGAGCCCGAGGGCGTCCGCGGTGAGGAAGAGGTACTGGGGGCAGGTCTCGGCGTAGATGCGCAGCCCATGGGCCTGGGCCCAGCGGATCTGCTCGACCGCCTCGCGCCCCGAAACATGCACGATGAGGATCGGCACGTCGACGAGCTCGGCGAGCGAGATGGCGCGGTGCGTCGCCTCGCGCTCGACGAGCATCGGGCGCGACGCGGCGTGAAAGCGCGGCGCGGTTTGGCCGGCGCGCTCCAGGCGCCGCGTGAGCCAGGCGATGCACTCGGCGTTCTCGGCGTGGATCATCGCCATCGCGCCCTGCGCGCGTGCGACATCGAGCACGTCGAGGATCTGGCCGTCGGCGAGCTTCAAGTCGTCGTAGGTCATGTACAGCTTGAACGACGTATAGCCCTCGCGGATGAGCCGCGGCAGCTCGTCCGCGAGCAGCTTCTCGGTCGGATCGGTGACGATGAGATGGAAGGCGTAGTCGATGAGCGCCTTTGCCTTCGCCCGGCGGTGATAGTCCTCGACCGCCGCGGCGAGCGAATGGCCTTTCTGCTGGGCAGCGAAAGGAATCACCGTGGTCGTGCCGCCGCAGGCCGCGGAGCGCGTGCCGCTTTCGAAGTCGTCCGCCATCTTCATCGGCGCGGGCACCGGCTGGTCGAGATGGCAGTGCGCATCGACGCCGCCGGGCAGCACGCGGCGGCCGGCAGCATCGATTTCCTTCGAGGCTTTCGGCAAATCCTGCGCGAGCGACGCGATCCTGCCGCGGGAAACGCCGATGTCGCAGCGCCCGCCTGCCGTGAGCTGCGCGTTGCGGATTACCAGATCGAAGCGCTCAGCCAGGGCCGTGCCTCTCTGTAACAATCGACTTGCATTTTGGCGCCAATTTTTCTAGGATTGTCGCCATCTTTCACGGTGGCTGTCAATGGGAGACGCGAGCAAAAAGAAGGCCAAGGCGAGACGCCGGGCCCCGCCCAGCGAGGACGCGATCTACGAGCGCATCCTCGCCGCGATCTTCGAGCACCGGCTCGCGCCGGGCACCAAGCTCGGCGAGGACCGGCTCGCCGGCATCTTCGGCGTGAGCCGCGCGCGCATTCGCCATGTCCTGCCGCGACTTGCGCACGAGAGCGTCGTGCGCCTGGAGCCGAACCGCGGCGCCTTCGTCGCCCAGCCGACGGTCGCCGACGCGCGCAACGTGTTCGACGCGCGGCGCCTGCTTGAACCGGGCATCGTCGAGCGGCTAGTGCAGCGCGGGGAACTGCGCCCCATGCTGGTGCAGCTGCGCCAGCACGTCGCCTCGGAACGGCGCGCGCGCGCGGCGAACGATACCCGCGCCATCGTGCGCATGTCGGGCGAGTTCCACATGCTGCTCGCGGAGATGGCGGGCAATGCGCTGCTCGCGAAAATCATGCGCGAGCTCGCTTCTCTCACCTGCCTGATCATCGCGCTCTACGACAAGCCATCGGTGCCTTCCTGCCTCGGCGAGGAGCACGGCGATATCGTCGACGCGCTCGCCGCCGGCGATGCCGCGCGCGCGACGAAGCTGATGGTCCACCACCTCAACCACGTCGAGAAGAATCTCGACCTCAGCGTCGCCGAGCCCGCTCCCGTGGATCTCGAGTCGGCGCTGGCCTGACTACTCAAAAGGGAGAAAAGATGCGAACCAAGATCCTGGCCTTTACCCTGGCAGCGTTCCTCTGCGCAACGGCGAGCGCTCAGCAGCTGCGCATCGCGAGCAACTTCCCGACGCAGCACAGCTCGAGCGTCGCAATGGAGCAGTTCAAGGCCGATGTCGAGGCCGCGACCAGGAAGCAAGTCTCGGTCGACCTGTTCCCGGCGATGCAGCTCGGCGGCGCGCAGGAGAATGTCGACCAGACGCGCTCGGGGGCAATCTTCGGCACGGTCATCGGCGCGGCGTTCCTGTCGCGCACCGTGCCCGAGATCTCGGCGCTGTCGGTCCCGTTCCTGTTCCACGACCGGCGCCAGGCCTTTGCCGTGGTCGACGGCAAGGTCGGCGAGCGGATCGGACACAAGCTCGCCGACAAGGGCTTCCTGCTGCTCGGCTTCATGGAGCTCGGCGCACGCCATCTCACCAACAACACGCGGCCGGTCAGGACGCTCGCCGATTTCAAGGGCCTGAAGGTCCGCATGCAGCCCGACGACATCCACCTCGCCACCTTCCGCGCGCTCGGCGCCAACCCGGTGGCGATGGACATCAAGGAGGTGTACTCGGCGCTGCAGCAGGGTGTGCTCGACGGGCAGGAGAACCCCTACGCGGTGATCCGCGACCGCAACTTCAACCAGGTGCAGAAGTACCTCACCGGCACCGGCCACTTCTTCGATTTCATCCTGGTCGCGGCCAACAAAAAGCGCTTCGACGGCATGAAGCCCGAGGCGCAGAAGGCGATCCGTGCGGCGATGCAGAAGGCGGTCGAGACACAGCGCGCCGACGCCGAGAAGGCCGACCTCGAATCGCTCGAGGAACTGAAGAAGCGCGGCATGCAGTACGAGGCGCCTAGCGCGCAACTCGTCGCCGACATGCGCAAGGCGACCGCCGGCGTCGTCGAGCTCCTGAAGAAGAAGGTCGATCCGAAGCTGGTCGAGGACGTGATCGCGGCGGCGCGCTAGTGCTGAAGGCCGCGGTAGCCCGCCTCGACCAGGCGTCGCGCTGGGCGATCATCGGCGCCTTCGCGGCGATGGTCGTGGTGGTCTCGCTGCAGGTGCTGTTCCGCTATTTCCTCAACCTCTCGCTCGACTGGGCCGACGAGATCGGGCGGCTCACCTTCGTGTGGGCGGCGTTCCTCGGCGTGCCGCACGGCGTGAAGAGCGGCGCCCACGTGGGCATCGACTTCGTTGCGAAGCTGCTGCCGCCGCTGCCGCTCGCCTGGGTGTTCCGTGCCGGCTGCCTGGCGAGCGCGGGGCTCATGGCGGTGGTCGCCTGGCAATCGGTGCTGATCGCGCGCGAGACCTGGGACCAGCTCATGCCGGTGCTCGACTTCTCGACCGGGTGGTTCTACGTCGCGATCACGGTTTGCGGCGCGCACAGCCTGATCCACTTCGCGCTGCTCGCCTGGGACCACGAGCCCGTGCTGCCGGCGGCCACGATCGACGCATGACCGCTGCGGTCGTCATCGTGTTTTTCGCCCTGGCGCTGCTGGCGCTGCCGCTCGCCTTCGCCCTCGGGCTCGCCGCGTTCGCCGGTGTGCTGATGGGCGACGTCGAATGGCATGTGCTGCCGCAGCGCATGATGCATGCGGTGAACTCCTTCCCGCTGCTCGCCATTCCGTGCTTCATGCTCGCGGGCGAGCTGATGGTCGAGGGCGGCATCATGGAAAAGCTGGTCGCGCTCGCCAACAGCGTGGTCGGCCGGGTGCGCGGCGGGCTGGGCCACATCACGATCGTTTCGGCCGCGTCCCTGTCTGCGATTTCCGGCACCGCGGTGGCGGACGCCACCGCGCTCGCCTCGACCCTCGGGCCTTCGCTCGCCAAGTACTACGGCAATCCGTTCGGCGCCGCCTTGGTCGCTGCGGCGGCCAACCTCGGCCCGATCATCCCGCCCTCGGCCGCCATGATCGTGTATGCCTACATGGCCGGACCGTCGGTATCGGTGGGCGGGCTGTTCATGGCCGGGTTCATCCCAGGGCTGTTGCTCGCCGCCGCGATGATGCTGCTCATCGCCTGGATCGCGAAACGGCGCGGCTACCCGCTGACCGGCGAGCCCTTCAGCGTCTCGAAAGTGTTTATCGAGATCAGGCGCGCGCTGCTCATCGTGCTGATGCCGCTCGTGGTCGTCGGCGGCATCGTCGGCGGCGCTTTTACCGCGACCGAAGGCTCGGCCATCGCCGTGGTGTACGCGCTGATCGTGGGACTGTTCGTCACGCGCAAGCTGAAGTGGTCGGATCTTCCGCCCGCGATGTTTCGCGCAGCCGTGACGACCGGCGTGGTGGCGATCCTGATCGCGTTCGCCTCGGCGGTGACCTTTCTCCTGTCGATCGACCTGATCCCGCAGAAGCTCACCGCCTTCGTGCAGGCCCTGACCCGGGATCCGACCGCCTTCATCTGGATCGTCATGGGTGTGCTGCTGATCGTCGGCATGTTCCTGGAATCGAACGCGGCCTACATCATGCTGGTGCCGCTGCTCGCGCCGATCGCCGAGCTCTACGGCCTTGACCCGCTGCATTTCGGCTTCGTGTTCATCCTGAACCTCGTCATCGGCATGCTGACGCCGCCAGTCGGCGTGCTGCTGTTCGTCGTATCGAGCGCACGCCAGGTGCCGCTCAACGCGCTGCTCGCCAACGTCTGGCCGTTCATCGTGGTGCAGTTCGCGGTGCTCGCGCTGTGTGTCGTCTGGCCGCCCGTCGTCACCTGGCTGCCGCGGCAGCTCGGCTACTGAAGGAAACAAACCCCAATGACCAAGAAGGACCGCATTTTTCTCGGCATGCTCACGCCGTCGTCGAACACCACGCTCGAGCCGGTGAGCGCCCGCATGCTTTCGGGCCTTGCGGAGGTCACGGCGCATTTCGGCCGCTTCCGCGTCACCGAGATCAGCCTCGCCGACCAGGCGCTGGGCCAGTTCAAGAACGAGCCGATGCTCGCCGCCGCGGAGCTGCTCGCCGATGCGCGCTGCCACTCGATCTGCTGGAACGGCACCTCGGCGGGTTGGCTCGGGTTCGAAACCGACCGCAGGCTGTGCCGCGAGATCGAGTCGCGTACGCGCATTCGCGCCTGCTCGTCGGTGCTCGCGATCGAGGAGATTTTCCGCGCCACCGGCGTGAAGCGCTTCGGCATGGTCTCGCCCTACACCGACGACGTCGTGCAGGCCATCGGGCGCAGCTTCGGCCGCGAAGGCTTCGAGCTCGCCGCGGAGCGCCATCTCGGCATCAAGGTGAACTTCGATTTCTCCGAGATCGCCGCGGAGCAGATCGTCGCGATGGTGCGCGAGGTCGCGAAGGACCGGCCGCAGGCGATCACCGTGTTCTGCACGAACATGGACGGTGCCTCGCTCGCCGAGTCGCTCGAGCGCGAGATCGGCATCCCGATCTACGACACCATCGCCACTGCGGTGTGGAGCTCGCTGCGCACTGCGGGAGTGCATCCATCGCGCGTGAAAGGCTGGGGGCGTCTGTTCCGCGAGCTGCAGTAGACTGAAGCCATGGAGCTCACGCCGCGCGAGAAGGACAAGCTGCTCGTCTTCACCGCAGCGCTGCTCGCCGAGCGGCGCAAGCTTCGCGGCCTCAAGCTCAACTATCCGGAAGCCGTCGCCTACATCAGCGCTGCGCTGATGGAAGGCGCGCGCGACGGCCGCGGCGTGCAGGAGCTCATGAGCTGGGGCGCGACGCTGCTCAAGCGCGACGAGGTGATGGAGGGCGTGCCCGAGATGATCGGCGAGATCCAGATCGAGGCCACCTTTCCGGACGGCACCAAGCTCGTCACCGTGCATAACCCGATCCCGTGATTCCCGGCGAGTTCAAAGTCGCCACGGGCGACATCGAGTTGAACCGCGGGCGCAAGACCACCAGCCTCGAGGTAACCAACAGCGGTGACCGCCCCATCCAGGTCGGCTCGCACTA
>DASXRW010000060.1:0-6483 GCA_036506355.1 Burkholderiales bacterium | reverse complement strand
TCTAGCGCTCGATCAGCTCGCCGCTCTCTTCCTGCTGCAGGGCGAAGATCGAGGTATAGCCCTTCGACCAGTCGGGCGGCACGAGGCACGGGCGCGGATCATGGTGCGCGACGAGCGCGCGCTTGCCGCGCAGGATGTGCTGGTCGTGCTTCGGTTTGATCGGGTTCACGGTGTACGGGAACGCGTCGGCCGAGGTCATGGTGTTGAGCAACAGCGGCCGGCCGATATCGGATTCGTTGCGCGGCGACGAATGCAGCGAGCGGCAGTTGTGGATCGTGAGCGAGCCCGCAGGCCCGCAGAGGTAGACGGTCTTCGAGGTGTCGAGCCGCGCCACGTCGGCCTCCGACAGGCAGCCGGTCCAGTTGCCCTGCGCGTCGTACTGCGAAAGCATCGGATCGATGAGATGGCTCTTCGGTAGCACGCCGAGCGGTCCCTGCTCCATGCCGCAGTCGTAGAGGTAGGTGCCGACGGTGAGTGGAGAGTAGTTGGTGTGCGGCCAGAAGCTGATGTCGTAGTGCCACTTGACCTCTTCGCCGCCCTGCGCCCACTTGAAGTTGAGCTTCGAGTGATGGAACTTGACGTCAGGGCCGACCAGGTCGGCGACGATGTCGGGCAGCACCGAGCTCGTGCAGTACTCCCAGAACACCGGGTGCTGCTCGACCGGGTTCGATACGCGGCGCAGCCGCGGCGCGTCGGGGCGGTGCTTCGGCTCCAGGTCGTAGACCGCGTCCGACTTCGTCACCTTGCGGCTGCGCTCGACCAGCTCGTCGGTGGCGGCGCGCAGCCTGCGGATCCATTCCTCGTCGATGGCGCGCTCGACGTAAAGATAGCCCTCGGCGAAGTACTGCTCGCGCTGCGCCTGCTTGAGCACCTTGGGCTTGATGGCGAGGACTTGCTCGGGTGTCATGACATTAGCTTACGCCCAATTCCGGCCAGGCGAGCGGCACGCCCTCGTCGCGCAGGCTGCCCTGGAAACGCTCGAGCATCTCGGGTGTCTGCCGTACCGCCCGGGGAGGAACGCGTGCCTGCAAAGCGAACGCGGCAAGCGCCCCCGCCGACTCGCCGGTGTTCCATTCCACCGGATGCAGGCGATAGCAGCCGTTGGTGATGTGCGTGGTGCCGATGTTCTTGGCGCCGGCGATCAGGTTGGTGGCGCGCACCGGGATCAGCGCGCCGAGCGGGATCTGGAACGGCTTGGTGCGGCAGCTCGCGCCGACGTCCTCGGGTCCGGAGCGATGGATGTCGATCGGGTACCAGCCGATGCCCACCGAATCGGCGAACGGCGCGGCGAGCGGACCCTTCTGGTGATTGGCGGACACCTCCTGCTCGACGATCGTCTTCAGCGCCTTGATGCGCCGCGCTTCGCGGATGTAGGGATGCTTGGACAGCCCGTCCTCGGTGTCCATCACGTCCGGCCGCAGCTTGAGCTCGGGCGCCTGCTGCTGCAGCCAGTAAAGGAAGCCCAGGCTGACGAGCTTTGCATCGCGCAGCGCCTTCACTGCCTCGGCGGGAGGGCAATCGAGGATGCTGCGGTCGCGGTAGTCGTTACCCGGCCAGTTGAACATCGTCAGGTTTTCTTTTTCGACCAAGCGCCGATAGGTCCACAGGCCGCCCTTGGTCCCGGGCAGCTGCGCGTACAGGCTGTACTGCAGCCAGCCGCTTTCCTCGCCGTAGATCTCGCCGCCATGCACCTCGATGCGCAGGCTATAAGGCTGCGTGTCTCGGTAGTGCTCGTATTTTTCCGGCTTGGCGATGACATGGTTCTCCCCCGCCGGCCGCCGCTCGCACGCGAAGGTGTAGGTGAAGCTCTGGACGCAATGCGCCTTCGGCTCTGTCGGCTGCGCCTGCGGCTCGCCGGTCTGGGCAATGGTCTCGGCGCCGACGACGTATTCGGTTCCCGAGAGCGGCAGCAGATCGCCGAGCTCGGTGGCGTCGATCACCATTCGCGGGCGAAAGCGCAGCAGCTTGCCGTCGTCGAGGCCCACGCACAAGACCGCGCTGATGCGATCGCCTTCGGTGGTGACGGCGACGGCCTTCGTGCGCTTGAAAACCTGGATGCCCGGCGGAAGCATCGTCTCGAGGATGTGCGCCGCGACGCGCGGCTCGAAGGCGAGCCGGGTCACCCAGCAGTTGCCGGGGTTGGAGGACGCGTAGTGCGCGCGGATGGCATTACGCAGCGCGTAATAGCTCGCCGTGCCGCCGAAGCTCTCGATGTACTCGTGCTCGTCGAGCGCCGAGACGCCCTGCGAGGTCAGCTGGCCGCCGAGCCAGTCGGTCTCCTCGATGAGCACTACCTGCGCTCCGCGGCGCGCCGCTGCCAGCGCCGCCGCCGTGCCGCCGGTGCCGCCGCCCGCGACGAGAGTCTCGCATTCGATGTCGCGCGCCGGTGCGCCCCGAGGAACGGGCACCACGGCCAGGCGCATCACATCGACTATCGCATCGTGCTCGGCAGCCAAAGCGCGATCTGCGGAAACGAGATCACCAGCCCGAGGGCCACGATCTGCAGGCTCATGTAGGGCCAGATCGACTGGAAGATGTCGCCCAGCGTGATGCCCTTGGGCGTGACTCCCTTGAGGTAGAAGGCGGCGGGACCGAAGGGCGGGGAAATGTAGGAGATCTGCATGTTCATGCAGAACAGCACGCCCATCCACACCGGGTCGAAGCCGAGCTTCAGCACCACCGGCACGAAGATCGGCGCGGTGAGCAGCAGGATGCCGATCCAGTCGATGAAGCAGCCGAGGATGATCCACACCATCTGGATCAGGATCACCACGCCGAGCGGGCCGACGGGCAGCCCGGTCATCGCGTCCTGGATGAGCTTGGTGCCGCCGGCGAGCGTATAGACGCCGATGAGCGCGGAGGAGCCGAAGAACAGCCAATAGAGCATCACCGTCACCTTCGCCGTGTCCTCGGCGGCATGGCGCAGCTTCTGCCAGCTCCACTTGCCGTTCCACCACATCGCGACCATTGCGCCGAGCACGCCGACACCCGCTGCTTCCGTCGGCGTTGCCCAGCCGAGGTAGAGCGAGCCGAGCACGCTGAAGGCCACGAGGCCCGGCAGGATCAGCTCGCGCATCAGCATTATTTTTTCTTTCAGGGAAATTGCCAATTCCGATGCGCTTGCGGGCGGCGCGAAATCGGGCCGGAAATGGCAGCGGATGATGATGTAGGCGATGTACAGGCCGGCGAGCATCAGGCCCGGGATCACGCCCGCGACGTAGAGCTCGCCAATCGAGACGCCGGCGGTGAGCCCGTACATGATGAACACTACGCTCGGCGGGATCAGCGTCGCGAGGCCGCCGCCGGCGCAGATGCAACCCAGCGCGAGCTCCTTCTTGTAGCCGCGCGAGAGCATCGCCGGCAGCGCGACCACGCCCATGGTGACGATCTCGGCGCCGATCACGCCCACCATCGCCGCCATCAGCGCGCAGGAGATGATCACCGCGACCGCGAGCCCGCCGGGCATGCGCCCGGACCAGACGTGAGCAGCACGGAAGATCGCTTCGGCGATGCCCGCGCGCTCGAGCACGCAGGCCATAAAGACGAACAGCGGCACCGAAACGAGCACGTAGTTGCCCATCAGCGTGAACACGCGGCCCACGATCAGCGTGAGCCCCGGCCAGCCGAAAAGCATCAAGGCGAACACCACCGCCACGGCGCCGGTCGCGAAAGCGAGCGGCAGGCCGGTGAGGAGCACGACCACGAACACCAGCACGAACAGAAAACTCAGGAGCTCGATGCTCACGAGGCGCGGCGCTGCTCCGGCGCGAGCCCCAGGTCGCGCAGCAGGTTGGCGATGCCCTGCAGCAGGAGCAGCGCGCCGGCGAGCGGGATGGCGAACTTGACCGGCCAGATCGGCGGGTTCCACGGCGTGCCGGTGGTCTCGCCCTGGAGGAACGAGGTCCACGCCAGGGTCGAGCCGACCCAGATCAGCCCGCCGACGTAAATGAAGAAAAAGATGAAGGTGAACTGGTCGAGCCGCGCGCGCACGCGCGGCGAGAGCCGGTCATACAGGACGTCGATGCGCACATGGCGGCGATGCGCGAGCGCATAGCCGCCGCCGACGAGATAAGCGACCGCGGAGAGGTAGATGGTGGTCTCGTTGGACCACAGCGTCCCCTGGCCGAAGGTGGTGCGCGACACCACCTCGTAGAGCACCGCCACCGTGACCGCGAAAATGGCGAGCGCGAAGAAGCGCCCTATCCAGCTGTTGATGCGGTCGACGGTGTCGCAGAAGCGCGCGGCGAGCGACACGCGCTCAACCGTCACGCAAGGACCCCGAGCTCCTTCAGCCAGGCGAGCTGCGAGTCATACGCCTGCCTGGCAAGCGGCGTCTTCTTCGACCACTCTTCCCAGGTCTTCTGCGCGAGCGCGCGGATTTTTACCATCTCCGGCTCGGGCCACTGCGCGAGCTTGATGCCTTTCGCGGCGAGCTCGCGCGTAACGCGCACGTCGTCCACGGCAATGCGCTGCACCTGGTCCCAGGTCCATTCGCGCACCGCGGTGTGCAGCAGCGCCTTCAGGTCGTCGGGCAGCTTCTTCCAGGCATCCATGTTCACCGTGAATTCCTGGATCGGCATCGAGTGGAACAGCTTGGTCGGATACTTGGCGATGTCGTGGAACCCCATGCGCTGGTTCATCGACACCGTCGCCCAGTCGGCGGCGTCGACCACGCCCTTGTCGAGCGCCGAGTACACCTCGCCGCCGGGCAGCACCACGATCGAGGCGCCGAGCTTGGTCAGGATCTCGGCGGTCATGCCCTGCGGCGAGCGGAACTTCACGCCCTTGAAGTCTTCCATCCGGTTGATGGGCTTCTTCGAGACGATCGACTCGACGCCCCAATAGGAGAGCCCGACGACATAGGCGTTGTACTTGGCGTAAGCCTGCCGCAGCATCTGCAGGCCACCCCGGTGATAGAACCACGCCTCGGACTGCCAGGGATGCTGGTAGCCGAAGACGAAGTCGCTGATGACCGCGAGGCCCGCGTCCTTGCCGGTCCAGTAGCCCGGCCACGAGGCCTGTGCCTGCAGCACCCCGGCGGTCACCGCGTCGAGCGTCTCGAAGGCGCCGGTCACCGAGCCCGCCGCGAACGGCTGGATCACGAGGCGCCCCTTCGATGCGTTCTTCACGCGCTCGCAGAAATCCTCGAAGCACTTGTGCGTCAGCTCGGCCGCGCTCCACAGCGTCTGGGCGCGCCAGGTCGTGACCTCCTGCGCCCGCACGATCGCCGGCGCACCGGCAAGGGCACCACCCGCAGCTGCTTTAAGAAACGTCCTTCTCGATGCGGCCATGACTCCTCCCCCTGTGGAAACCGTGCTAACTTGCACTCCGGAAATGGCCGCGTCAAGCTCCGCAGGAAAACAAGGTATGCCGAAAGTTCTCTCGAACGAGGCCATCGCCGCATATAAGCGCGACGGCTACTACTTTCCCGTACGCGTCATGTCGGCGAGCGACGCGCGTAAATACCGCGCGGCGCTCGAGGCGCACGAGGCAATCGCCGGTAAGCCGCTACAGGGCAACTGGCGGCACAAGACACACCTCCTCTTCACCTGGGCCGACGAGCTGGTGCACCACCCGAAGATCCTCGACGCGGTCGAGGACGTGATCGGGCCCGACATCCTCTGCTGGACCACCAACTTCTTCATCAAGGAAGCAGCCAGCCCCGGCTTCATCTCCTGGCACCAGGACGCGACCTACTGGGGGCTCGAGCCGCACGACGTGATCACGGCATGGGTCGCGTTCACGAAAAGCGATCTCGTCGCGGGCTGCATGAAGGTGATCCCCGGCACGCACAAGAAGGACCAGTTGCCGCACGTCGACACCTTCCACAAGGACAACCTGCTCTCGCGCGGCCAGGAAATCGCCGTGGAAGTCGACGAGGCGAAGGCGGTGCCCTGCCTGCTCGACCCGGGCGAGATGTCGCTGCATCACATCAAGCTGGTGCACGGCTCCGAGCCCAACCGCTCGACCGACCGCAGGATCGGCTTCGCCATCCGTTACATCCCGACCTACGTGCGCCAGACCAAGGTGCGCGACTCGGCGACGCTGGTGCGCGGCGTCGATCGACACGGCTATTTCGACCACGAGCCGCGGCCGCAGGCCGATCTCGACAAGGCGGCGCTCGCCGCGCATGCGGACGCCGTCGGCCGGCAGGTGAAGGCGCTCTACCAGGGCACCGAGAAGACCGAGTTCCGTGCCTGAAGAGCGCAAGAAGCTGACCGTGCCCGACCTGCGCCTGCGCAAGGCCGCGGGCGAGAAGGTGGTGATGGCCTCGATCCCGGATTACCCGTCGGCAGTCTGGGCCGAGCGCGCCGGCATCGATATCGCCGCAGTCGGCGACAGCCTCGGCATGGTGAGCTACGGCTTTCCCAACACGCTGCCGGTGACGATCGACATGATGATCGCGCACGCGCAGGCGGTGCGCCGCGGCGCGCCGAACTGCATGATCATGGTGTCGATGACCTACGGCAGCTACGCCACGCC
>DASXRW010000059.1:0-2249 GCA_036506355.1 Burkholderiales bacterium | reverse complement strand
GTCCGTTTGCCTGAGAAATTGGCGGCAAGATATTGCCGCGTGTTCCTTCGGCGAGGCCGAAACGGCCTTCTCTCCAGAGCGCCCAGCCTTGCGCGGTCCTTTTGCCTGAGAGTTTTGCGGGGCCTTACCCCTTCGGCGCTGGCAAGCCAGTCTCTCCCACGCAAGGCGTGATGGGCCCGGCGAATCTACTCCAGGCGGCGGTCGTGCCGCAACCGCGGTTCACTTCAGTTTCAGATGGAATGACTTCGGGCGCGTAAAACCTTCAAGGCCGAGACGCGAGAGCGTGCAACCTCGGCCCGAATCCTTGACGCCGGTCCAGGCGAGTGCCGGATCGAGGTAGTCGCAGCGGTTCATGAACCAGGTGCCGGTCTCGACCTGGTCGCCGATGCGCACGGCCGCATCGGCGTCCTGCGTCCAGATCGACGCGGTGAGGCCGTAGCGGCTGTCGTTCATCAGCTTGATGGCCTGCTCGTCGCCGTCGACCGCCATGATGCCGACCACCGGGCCGAAGCTCTCGTCGGTCATCACCTTCATTTGGTGATTGACGTTCGTCAGCACCTGCGGCGCGAGGTAGGGCGTACCTTTCTTGTCGGCGGGGAATTCCCTGGCATCGATCAGCGCCTTCGCGCCTTTCGCCAGCGCTTGCTTGATCTGCGCGCGCACCGCCTCGGCCGCCTCGGTGCGTACTAACGGGCCGAGCGTCGTCGCCTTGTCGAGCGGATTGCCAAGCGTGTACTTCCTGGTGAGCGCAACGAAGCCGTCGACGAATGGGCGAAAGACCTTCTTGTCGACGTAGATGCGCTCGATACCGCAGCAGGACTGGCCCGAGTTGAAGAAGCTGCCGTCGACGAGGTTCTCGATCGCGGAAGGAAGATCGGCGTCGGCGCGCACGTAGGCGGGGTCCTTGCCGCCGAGCTCGAGGCCGGTGGCGATGAAGCGCTCGGCCGCGGCGCGCTGCACGGCGTGGCCGCCTTCGACGGAGCCGGTAAATGCGACGAAGGCGATGCGCGGATCGCGGATCACCGTAGCGGTCTGCGCGTGATCGAGATGCAGGTGCTGGAACACGCCCGCCGGCAGTCCGGCGGCGGCGAAGGCCTCGGCATAGCGCTCGGCGACGAGCGGGGTCTGCTGCGCCATCTTCAGGATCACGCTGTTGCCGGCGAGCAGCGCGGGCACGATGGCGTTCACCGAGGTGAGCCAGGGATAGTTCCAGGGCGCCACCACCAGCACGACGCCGAGCGGCTCGCGGCGGATGAAGCGTTGGAACCCCTCTTTCTTCTCCGCCGCGATGTCAGCAAGCGCCTCTTCGGCGATCGCGCACATGTGCAGCGCGCGCTCCTGGAAGCCGCGCCGGATCTCGTTCGGCGTATAGGCGATCGGCCGGCCCATCTGGCGTGTCAGCTCGGCGCCAAGTTCGTCGGCGCGCGCCACGCACCACTCGACCATCCGTCGCACGATCGCTACGCGCTCACCGACGGTAACGCTTCTCCACCGGCGCTGCGCGGCGACAGCGCCGGCGAGCGTGCGCTCGATCTGGGCGCCGCTGGCTAGCGGACGCTCGACGTAGACCGAGTTGTCGATGGGACTGACGGTGCGCAGGGTGCGGGAAGCCATGAGCCGATTCTAGTGGGGCGCCTAGTCCGCCCGCGGGGCGCGGTTTGTCCGAGAGGCGGATTCCGCTCTCATTCTGCGGCCACTACCGTTACGCGCATGCATACAGCTCTGGTTCTCGGCGGCGGCGGGTTCATCGGCTCGCATCTCGTGCGGCGCCTCAAGACGGAAGGCTTCTTCGTGCGAGCCGTCGATCTCAAGCTGCCGGAGTTCTCGGCGAGCGCCGCCGACGAGTTCGTGCTCGGCGACCTGCGCGAGCAGGGGCTCTGCCGCCAGGTGCTCGACCGGCGCTTCGACGAGGTCTACCAGCTCGCCGCCGACATGGGCGGTGCGGGCTATATCTTCACGGGAGAACACGACGCCGACGTGATGCATAACTCGGCGACCATCAACCTGAACATCGTCGAGCAATGCTGGCGCCAAGGCATTCTCGACGTGTTCTATTCCTCCTCGGCGTGCATGTATCCGGCGCACAACCAGGAGGATCCCGACAACCCGAACTGCGCCGAGGACTCGGCCTACCCGGCCAACCCCGACAGCGAGTACGGCTGGGAGAAGCTCTTCAGCGAGCGGCTGTACCTCGCGTACAACCGCAACCGCGGCATGCGCTGCCGCGTGGCGCGCTTCCACAACATCTT
>DASXRW010000058.1:0-10763 GCA_036506355.1 Burkholderiales bacterium | reverse complement strand
TCGAGCAGCACATCGATGCCCGCCGCCGCGAGCTCGCCATACAGGCGCTCCGCGGCCTCGCGCACCGCCGCGCTCTTGTGCAGGCCGATGGGCACGAGGCACACGGCGAAGGGAGCGATCGGCGCGGGAAAGATGATGCCGCGCGCGTCGTGGTTCTGCTCGATCGCCGCGGCGACGATGCGCGTCACGCCGATGCCGTAGCAGCCCATCTCGAAGGGTCGCGTCGCGCCCTTCTCATCCAGGAACGTCGCGCCCATCGCCTCCGAGTACTTCGTGCGCAGCTGGAAGATGTGCCCGACCTCGATGCCGCGCACGATTTCGAGCCGGCCTTTGCCGTCGGGGCTCGGATCGCCCGCCACCACGTTGCGGATATCGGCGACTTGGGGCTCCGCGAGGTCGCGGACCCAGTTGACCCCGGCAAGGTGGTGGCCCGCCTCGTTCGCGCCGCAGACGAAGTCGGCCATGGCGGCGACCGTGCGATCGGCGATGACTTTCGCCTTGGCGCCGACCGGACCGATGTACCCGGCGGGGCAATGCAGATGCGCGCGGATCTCCGCCTCGGTGGCGAAGCGGAAGGCGCCGATCGTCTTCTGTGCCTTGATCTCGTTCAGGCCGTGATCGCCGCGCACGAGCAGCAGGATGAATTCCTGGTCGTGCATCACCGCGACTGCTTTTACCGTTCTCTGCAGCGGAAGGCCGAGGAGCTCGGCCACCTGCTCGCAGGTCGTCTTGCCCGGCGTCGGCACTTTGCGCATGGTTTCTGTCGCCGGCGCTCGCGCCCCGGGGGAAACCGCTTCGGCGAGCTCGACGTTCGCGGCGTAGTGCGATTGCGGGCAGAACGCGATCGCGTCTTCGCCCGACTCGGCGAGCACGTGGAACTCGTGCGAGCCGGTGCCGCCGATCGCGCCGGTATCGGCAGCCACCGCGCGGAATTTCAGCCCGAGGCGGCTGAAGATGCGCGTGTAGGTGTCGTGCATGTTGCGGTACTCGCGCTCGAGGTCGGCGTAGCCGGCATGGAAAGAATAGCCGTCCTTCATGACGAACTCGCGCGAGCGCATGACGCCGAAGCGCGGCCGGCGCTCGTCGCGGAACTTGGTCTGGATGTGGTAGAAATGCACCGGCAGCTGGCGGTAGCTCTTCAGCTCGCTCCGCGCGAGCTCGGTGATCACTTCCTCTGACGTGGGCTGGAGCACGAAGTCGCGCTCGTGGCGGTCGCGAAAACGCAAGAGCTCCGGCCCGTATTCCTCCCAGCGGCGCGACTCGCGCCACAGCTCGCCGGGCTGCACCACCGGCATCACGAGCTCGATGGCGCCAGCGCGGTTCATCTCCTCGCGCACCACCGCCTCGACCTTGCGCAGCACGCGCACGCCAAGCGGCAGCCAGGTGTAGATGCCGGCGGCGAGCCGGCGGATCAGGCACGCGCGCAGCATCAGCCGATGGCTCACGATCTCCGCCTCGGCGGGAACTTCCTTCTGCGTCGCGATGAAATACTTGGAGGTTTTCATGCGCCAGCACCGCCATTGTCTTTGGCGGTGGGCTGTGGAAAAATCGATGAGCGCATTTTACTTTAGGCTAACTTAGGCGGTCCGGCCCATGCTCGACAAGGAAGGCTACCGTCCGAACGTCGGCATCATCCTCGCCAACCCGCGGAACGAGGTGTTCTGGGGCAAGCGGGTCAATCAGCACGCCTGGCAGTTCCCGCAAGGCGGCATCAAGCACGGCGAAACCCCGCTGCAGGCCATGTACCGCGAGCTCGAGGAGGAGATCGGGCTGCAGCGCGGCCATGTGCGCATCCTCGGCCGCACGCGCGAATGGCTGCGCTACGAGGTACCCGAGAAATGGATGCGCCGTGACTGCAAGGGCGCCTACCGCGGCCAGAAGCAGATCTGGTTCCTGCTGCGCATGGTCGGGCGCGACTGCGACGTGAAGCTCCGCGCGAGCGGGCATCCCGAGTTCGATGCCTGGCGCTGGCACGACTACTGGATTCCGCTCGAGACCGTGATCGACTTCAAGCGCGACGTCTATCGCCAGGCGCTGATCGAGCTGCATCGCTACCTGCAGGCCGACCGCCGCGCGCGGGCGCGCCGGCTCGAGCCGGCTCATCCCTAGAGACTCGATGGAATAGCGCTCATGGATCGTGACTACCAGCCGCTGCCGATCCGCGAGCTCGGCGCCAATGCGGGCTTTCGCCGCCCGCTGCAGCCGCAGTCGCCGCGCGTCACCGCCGAATCGCCGGCGGCGCAGGTGATGACCGATCTCACGCGCGTGGCGCCCGCGACAATCCGTCCGCAGGCGCCGCTCGCCGGCGCCAACCAGTTCATGATCACGCGCGGCGTGCGCCTCTTGCTGGTGACCGACGATCACGAGAACGTGCTCGGCATCATCACCGCAACCGACATCCTCAGCGAGCGGCCGATGCGCGCGGCGATCGACCGCGGCCTGCGGCGCGACGAGCTGACCGTCGCCGATGTGATGACGCCGGCCGAGCAGGTCGAGGTCATCGCGTACGCCGACGTCGAAGGCGCGCGCGTCGGGCACGTGCTCGAAACGCTGCGCCGCGCCGGGCGCCAGCATGCGCTCGCAGTCGATTTCGACGAGATTGCGTCGCGGCGGCCGCTCGAGCCGCCGGCGCGGCGCACCATGGTGCGCGGCATCTTCTCGATCTCGCAGATCGCCCGCCAGCTCGGCGTCGCCGTGCCGACGGGCGGCGAGGTGGCGCGTACCTTCTCGGAGATCGAATCCGCCATCAAGTAAGTCGCGCGGCGGTCCCATGAAAGCGCTCAGGCCTGAGTGATTAAGCGCGAAAGCCTCCTCTCGCTCGAGGCCTATGCGCGCGAGCGCAGCGCTTTTCGCGCTCGCGTCATGGAGCACAAGAAGCACCGCACCGTGCATCTGGGCGGGCACCTCACGCTGCAGTTCGAAGACGAGCTGACCATCCGCTACCAGGTGCAGGAGATGCTGCGCATTGAGCGCATCTTCGAGGCGCAGGGCATCCAGGGCGAGCTCGACGCCTATAACCCGCTCGTGCCCGACGGCTCGAACTGGAAGGCGACCATGCTGATCGAGTACCCGGACGTCGAGGAGCGCAAGCGCATGCTCGCGCGCCTGAAGGGCATTGAGCGGCGCGTCTGGGTCGAGGTGCAGGGCTGCGAGCGCGTCTACGCCATCGCCGACGAGGACCTCGAACGCGAGAACGAGGAGAAGACTTCCTCGGTGCATTTCCTGCGCTTCGAGCTGACGCCCGAGATGCGCGCGGCGCTGCGCACGGGCGCCGCGGTGGTCGTGGGCTCGGACCATCCCGAATACCGCGCCACGGCCGAGCTCGCGCCCGAAGTGCGCTCGGCGCTCGCTGCCGATCTCGCTTGAGGCGATTGCTCCTAGTGGTGGCGCTCGCCGGCTGCAGCTCGGGCGGCTTTCAGAGCGACTGGGAGCGCCAGAACCTGAAGGCGCAGGCAGCCGAAGAGCAAGTTGACCCGCCGGCGTACCCGGTGGCCGGGAGCCTGGTCGAGTTCGGCGTGCTCGACGCCGGCGGCTTTCATTTCTTCGTCGATGGCGCGACGCTCAGCGTCGGCAAGGACGGCATCGTGCGCTACGTGCTCGTCGCGCGCAGTCCCGACGGCGTGCAAAACGTGAGTTTCGAAGGCATGCGTTGCACGACCGCGGAGCATCGGGTCTACGCGTTTGGCCGCCCGGACCGCAGCTGGTCGGCCTCGCGTGCCGGCTGGCGCTCGCTCGACGCGCCCTCGGTCCAGCGGCGCCACACCACGCTCTATCGCGAGTACTTCTGCCCGCAGAACGAGCCGATCCGCAGCGCCGCGGAAGGCGTGCGCGCCCTCGAGCAGGGCGGGCACCCTTTCTCAAAGGGCTTCGCCCGCTAGGCGAGCATGTCGGCCCAGATGTTGCGCGCCCAGCTCCAGCCGTACTGACCTTCGATCTCGCTCCGCGCGGAGGAGACGCCGCCGGCGCCTTTCACCGGAATGATCGTGTTCTGCCCCGCGTCGTACTGGTGCACCGAGGCGACGTGGATCACTTCCTTGTCGGAGACGAAGCTGTAGCAGGTGTTGTTCATCACCGGGTTCGGGTTGGGCTCGCGAGCGTTCAGGAGCTCGACCAGCGCGGCGGCGCAGACCTTGGCCTGTGAGTTCGCCATGTGGCCGGACTTGGGCATGCCGGTGGCGGAGAGGGTCGCGTCGCCGAGGACATGGATGCCTTTCACCGCCTTCGATTCCATGGTGCGCCAGTCGACATCGCACCAGCGGTTGTTGTGGGTGATGAGGCCCGCCTTGACGGCGATGTCGGCGGCGCGCTGCGGCGGCACGACGTTCAGCACGTCGCCCTTCACCGTGTCGAACTCGGTGCGCACGGTCATCGCCTGCGCGTCGACCGCGACAACCTTGGCGTTGGGCCGGTATTCGATGATGCCCTTGTAGAGATCCTCCCAGGCACGCTTGAAGAGCGGCCCCTTCGAGGTGACGTCGGGGTTGGCGTCGAGCACCAGCACCTTGGAGCGCGGCTTCGACTGCTTGAAGTAGTGCGCGACCTGGCAGGTGCGCTCGTAGGGCCCGGGCGGGCAGCGGTACGGCGCGGGCGGCACCGAGAGCACGTAGACGCCGCCGTCGGGCATCGCCTCGAGCTGGCGGCGCAGCGCCAGCGTCTGCGGCCCGGCCTTCCAGGCATGCAGCACGCGCGGCTCGGCGGCCTCATAGCCCGCGATCTCGTTCATCATGAAGTCGACGCCCGGCGAGAGCACCAGCCGGTCATAGGTGAGCTGGCTGCCGCGGCCGAAAGTGACGATCTTCTTCGCGCTGTCGACGGCGACCGCTTCGCCGTTCAGCACGTACACGCCGTGCTTGCGCAGGCCCTCGTAGCCGAGCGTGATGTCGCGCATCGTGCGGTTGCCGCCGAGCACCAGGTTCGAGATCGGGCAGGAGATGAATTCGGCGCCGCGGTCGACCAGCACCACGTCGATGCCGGGATCCCACAGGCGTACGTATTTCGCCGCGGTGGCACCGCCGAAGCCGGCGCCGATCACGAGCACGCGCGCCCTGGTCGGCGCGGGCGCGCTGGCGCAGCCGGCGACCGAGAGCGCCGCACCCAGCTTGAGGAATTCGCGGCGCCTCATTTCGGCCTCCGCGCGAAGTAGTCCGCGACGAGCTCGATCTGCTGGTCGCTGTAGCCCTTGGCGATCTGGTGCATCACGGTCGCGGGGCGCGAGCCGTCGCGGAACGCCTTCATCTGTCCGGCGATGTGCTCCCGCGGCAGGCCGGCGAGCGGCGCCACCTCCTGCGTCACGCTGCGGCCGTCGGTGCCGTGGCAGTTGGCGCAGGTCGCGGCGAGGCTGCGGGCGGCCGGGCTGTCCTGGGCGGTCGCAGCGAGCGGCGCCGCGGCGAGCGCCGCGGCGATGAGCAGTTGGTTCATGGGTCCTCCCCGGCGGGGGAGGGTACGCCGAGGCCCCAAAAAAGCAAAGGCCGCCTGGACGGCGGCCTTTTCAAATGCAAGAGAGTGAATCAGGCGACGGGCGCCGGCTCCTCCTCGAAGGCGAGCTTGATCTTTTCGTCCTCGCCGATATCGATGGTCACCTTGCCGCCGTGCTGCAGGCGGCCGAAGAGCAGCTCGTCGGCGAGCGCGCGGCGGATCGTGTCCTGGATGAGCCGCGCCATCGGGCGCGCGCCCATCAGCGGGTCGAAGCCCTTCTTGGCGAGGTGCGCCTTGAGCGCATCGGTGAAGCTCGCCTCGACTTTCTTCTCGGCGAGCTGCTCGTCGAGCTGCATCAGGAACTTCTCGACCACCAGCATGATGGTCTTCTCGTCGAGCGCGCCGAACGAGATCACGGCGTCGAGCCGGTTCCTGAACTCCGGCGTGAACATGCGCTTGATCGCTTCCATCTCGTCGCCGGCTTTGGCCGAGGGGGTGAAGCCCATCTGGGTGCGCGCGAGCGACTCGGCGCCGGCGTTGGTGGTCATGACGATGCAGACGTTGCGGAAATCCGCCTTGCGGCCGTTGTTGTCGGTCAGCGTGCCGTGGTCCATCACCTGCAGGAGCACGTTGAAGATGTCCGGATGCGCCTTCTCGATCTCGTCGAGCAGCAGCACCGAGTAAGGCTTCTTGGTGATCTGCTCGGTAAGCAGACCGCCCTGCTCGAAGCCGACATACCCCGGCGGCGCGCCGATCAGGCGGGACACCGCGTGGCGCTCCATGTACTCCGACATGTCAAACCTGATGAGCTCGATTCCCATGCAATACGCGAGCTGACGCGCCACCTCGGTCTTGCCGACGCCGGTGGGGCCGGAGAACAGGAAGTTGCCGATCGGCTTCTGCGGGTTGCCGAGGCCCGAGCGCGCCATCTTGATGGCGGAGGCGAGCGCGTCGATCGCGCGGTCCTGGCCGAAGACCACGGCCTTGAGATCGCGGTCGAGATTGGCGAGCGCGCTGCGATCGTCGCTGGAGACGCTGCGCGGCGGGATGCGCGCGATCTTGGCGATGATCTCCTCGATCTCGGCCTTGCCGATGATGCGCTTCTGCTTGGCCTTGGGCGCGATCCTCTGCGCCGCGCCGGCCTCGTCGATCACGTCGATCGCCTTGTCGGGCAGGTGCCGATCGTTGATGTAGCGCGCGGAGAGCTCGGCCGCGGTAGTGAGCGCGTTGGCCGTGTACTTGACGCTGTGGTGTGCTTCGAACCTGGTTTTCAACCCTTTGAGGATCTCGACCGTCTCATCGACCGACGGCTCTACCACGTCGATCTTCTGGAAGCGCCGCGACAGCGCATGGTCCTTCTCGAACACGCCGCGGTACTCGTTGTAGGTGGTCGCGCCGATGCACTTCAGCTGCCCGGTGGAAAGCACGGGCTTCAGCAGGTTGGACGCATCGAGCGTGCCGCCCGAGGCGGCGCCCGCGCCGATCACGGTATGGATCTCGTCGATGAAGAGGATCGCGTTCGGGTTGTCGACGAGCTGCTTCAGCACCGCCTTCAGGCGCTGCTCGAAGTCGCCTCGGTATTTCGTGCCGGCGAGCAGCGCGCCCATGTCGAGCGCGTACACCGTGCATTTGGCCAGCAGATCCGGAACGTTGCCCTCGACGATGCGCCGCGCGAGGCCTTCGGCGATTGCGGTCTTGCCGACACCGGCCTCGCCTACCAGCAGCGGGTTGTTCTTGCGCCGGCGGCAGAGCGTCTGCACTACGCGCTCGAGCTCCTTGTCGCGGCCGATCAGCGGATCGATCTTGCCGGCGAGCGCGAGCGCGTTGAGATTCTGCGTGTAGTTGTCGAGCGGGCTGTTCGAGGTCTCGGCCTGGCCTTCCTGGTCGGCCTCCTGCTCGCCCTTGCCCTGGTGCGCCTGCGGCGTCTTGGTGATGCCGTGCGAGATGTAGTTGACGACATCGAGCCGCGCGATGCCCTGCTGCTGCAGGAAGTACACCGCGTGCGAGTCCTTCTCGCCGAAGATCGCGACGAGCACGTTGGCGCCCGTCACTTCTTTTTTCCCGGAGGACTGGACGTGCAGGATCGCCCGCTGGATCACGCGCTGGAAGCCGAGCGTCGGCTGGGTGTCGACCTCGCGGTCGGCGGCGATGCGCGGGGTCTGCTCGGCGATGTGCTGCGTCAGGTTCTTGCGCAGCTCGTCCATGTTGGCGCCGCAGGCACGCAGCACTTCCGCCGCGGTCGGGTTGTCGAGCAGCGCGAGCAGCAGGTGCTCGACCGTAATGAACTCGTGGCGTTTCTGGCGGGCTTCCACGAACGCCATGTGCAGACTGACTTCGAGTTCCTGGGCAATCATTCCTTACCTTTCACTTTCTACTACGTCTCCTCCATTACACACTGTAGCGGATGCTGGTGCTTCCGGGAGTATGCCGCGACTTGCTGCACTTTGGTGGTGGCGACGTCGCGCGGATACACGCCGCAGATGCCGATGCCCTCCCGGTGCACCTTCAGCATCACCTGGGTGGCCCGCTCCCGGGTCATGCCGAAGAACTTCTGCAGCACCACCACCACGAACTCCATCGGCGTGTAGTCGTCATTCAGCAGCATGACCTTGAACATCGGCGGAGGCTTCAGCTTGCTGCGCTGCGCCTCGAGTAAGGTGTCGTCCTTTTGCTGCGCCATGCCGCCGCTACGCGCCCCGTGCCCCCCGAAATTCTGACAATTGCCGCGTTAGCCCAGTTCCTCTTGGCTATCGTACGCAATGTGGGGGGGCGGTGCAATGCGACAGCCAGCACCGAGCCACGCGGATTACGTGCCTTTTCACGGTCTTGCGTGCGCGCAACAGCCGTGGGCACGGCTCTTGACGGCACTCGGAGCCGCGCGTAAAAGGCGGGCTGTGTTTGGATTCAGGCTGTCTGTTTCGCCATAGCGGGGCGGGGTCGTGGAGTTCCAGGCATGGCTCGGGATCATGGAGCTTCGACGACGTGGCCCGGTAGCTCAAATCAACGGCAATAAGGGAGAGAGCATGGCAACAGGCACCGTGAAGTGGTTCAACGACGCGAAAGGCTACGGCTTCATCACGCCCGACGACGGCAGCGAGGACTTGTTCGCGCATTTCTCGGCGATCAACATGTCCGGCTTCAAGACCCTCAAGGAAGGCCAGAAAGTCAGCTTCGATGTGGTGCAGGGGCCCAAGGGAAAGCAGGCCTCCAACATCCAGAAGTCGGGGTAGCTCTAGGTTTAGGAAATGAAAGGCCGCCGCCCGCGGCCTTTTTTATTGGAAGTCGTACTGCAGCTTGAGGCCGAAGCTGTCGATGGTGCTCGCCGGCTGGAAAAGCAGGAACTGCGTCCCCGGCGACGAGGCCGAGGTCGCCCGCACCTGCTTGGACTCGCCGAAGCGGTAGCTGTCGTAGTAGCCGATCAGGCTCCAGCGCGGGGTGAAGCGATAGCCGGCCTGCGCATAGAGGCTGACCTCGCCCTTCGGCTGCAGCTTCTCGTTCTGGTCGAAACCGAGCTCGTCCAGGTGGGCGTTCTCCGACACGTAGAACGGCAGCTTCAGGCCGCCGCCGCCGAACCAGCCGCGCGCGGCGCGCGGGTCGATGTTGAGGCCCAGTCGCAGGAACACGACGGAGTAGTCCTCGCGCTGGTCCGGCAGGATGTTGCGCTCCCAGTAGTCATAACCCAGCCCGCCGAGGAGCTCCATGCCGAGCGGATGCGCGAAGCGGTAAATCCCCTGCGCCTCGTTGACCAGCCCGGTATAGCGTGTGCGCGCCGTTACGGGCTCGCCGCTGAAAAGGAACGCTCCGGTGTAGTTCACCGTGCCGCGGCGGAACTGGCCACGGTAGGCCCATTGCCAGCCCGCGGGTCGCTCGTGCGCATAACCCCAGCTCAGGCCGTAGCGCGCGCCCTTTTCCGTGACGCTCGGCGTGCCGGCCTCCTCCCACTTGAAGCTCTCGAGGTCGGCGCTGATCGACCAGCCGGCATGCGCCGCCGCGCTGAGTAGACACAGTGCGAAAGCCCAGACGATGCGCATCACATCCGCTCGATCATCGCCTGGCCGAAGCCCGAGCAGGACACCTGCTTCGCGCCCTGCATCTGGCGCGCGAAGTCGTAGGTCACGATCTGGTCCTGGATCGCGCGCTCCATTGAGCGGATGATCGCGTCCGCCGCCTCCACCCAGCCCATGTGCCGCAGCATCATCTCGGCGGAAAGAATTTCCGAGCCCGGATTGACGTAATCCTTGCCCGCGTACTTGGGCGCGGTGCCGTGCGTCGCCTCGAACATCGCCACCGTGTCGGAGAGGTTCGCGCCCGGCGCGATGCCGATGCCGCCGACTTCCGCGGCGAGCGCGTCCGAGATGTAGTCGCCGTTGAGGTTGGTGGTGGCGAGCACGTCGTACTCCGCCGGCCTGAGCAGGATCTGCTGCAGCATCGCGTCGGTGATCACGTCCTTCACCACGATGTCGGGCCCGCCGTTCGGGTTCTTGAAGCTGTGCCACGGACCGCCGTCGAGCGGTCTCGCGTCGAACTCCTTCTGCGCGAGCTTGTAGCCCCAGTCGCGGAAGCCGCCCTCGGTGAACTTCTGGATATTGCCCTTGTGCACCAGCGTCACCGACTTCCTCTTGTTGTTGATGGCGTACTGGTAGGCACGGCGGATGAGGCGCTCCGAGCCCTCGATCGAGACGGGCTTGATGCCGATCGCCGAGGTCTCGGGGAAGCGGATCTTCTTGACCTTCATCTCCTTGATGAGGAAGTCGATCACCTTCTTCGCCTCGGCCGACTGCGCCGGCCATTCGATGCCGGCGTAGATGTCCTCGGCGTTCTCGCGGAAGATCACCATGTCGACGTCGTCGGGCTTCTTGAGCGGCGAGGGCACCCCCTTGAACCAGCGCACCGGGCGCAGGCAGACGTAGAGATCGAGCTCCTGGCGCAGCGCCACGTTGATCGAGCGGATGCCGCCGCCCACCGGCGTGGTGAGCGGGCCTTTGATCGAGACGACGAATTCCTTCGACGCTGCAAGCGTCTCGTCGGGCAGCCAGACGTTCTCGCCGTACACGCGGCAGGATTTCTCGCCGGCGAACATTTCCATCCAGACGATCTTCTTCTTGTCGCCGTAGGCCTTCCGCACGGCGGCATCGACCACCTTCAGCATCACCGGCGTGATGTCGACCCCGGTGCCGTCGCCCTCGATGTAGGGGATGATCGGGCGGTCGGGCACCTCGAGCGAGAAGTCCTTGCGCACGCGGATCTTCTCGCCGCCCGAGGGGACCTTGATGTGCTGGTATGCCATTTGGAATTTGCTCCCTGCGAGGACCGAAAAAGGGGGCGATTATAACCGGCTTTGCATGCCG
>DASXRW010000057.1:0-9476 GCA_036506355.1 Burkholderiales bacterium | reverse complement strand
GCGCAGCTACCAGATCACCAGCATCTTCCGGCGCTTCAGCGTGCTCGATAACCTGGCGCTCGCGGTGCAGGCGCGCAGCGGCTCGAGCTTCTCGTTCTGGCGACCGCTGTCGGCCGAGACCGGACTGTTCGAGGAGGCACGCGCAATTGCGGCGGAAATTGGCCTGCAGGAAAAGACAAACCAGGTGGCGGCGACCCTGGCCCACGGTGAGCAGCGCGCGCTGGAGGTCGGACTCGCGCTCGCGACGCGCCCACAGCTCGTGCTGCTGGATGAGCCGATGGCCGGCATGGGGCCGCAGGAATCGAGCCGCATGATCGCGCTCATCGAGAAGATCCGCGCGCGGGTCACGGTGCTGCTCGTCGAGCACGACATGGACGCCGTGTTCCGCCTCGCCGACCGCATCTCGGTGCTGGTAAGCGGCCGCCTCATCGCCACTGGCGCGCCGCAGGCGATCCGCGCCGATCCGGCGGTGCGCAAGGCCTACCTGGGAGAAGAGCTTGCTGCTTGAGGTGCGAGAGCTCGACACCGCTTACGGAGCGAGCCAGGTGCTCTTTGGTTTTTCAATGCATATAAACCAGGGGGAGGCGGTATCGCTCCTCGGGCGCAACGGCATGGGCAAGACCACCACGGTGCGCTCGATCATGGGCCTCACGCGCGCCCAGGGCGGCGCGATCAGCTTCCGCGGCAAGCGCATCGAGCGCGAAGCACCCGATCGCATCGCGCGCCTGGGCATCGCGCTCGTGCCCGAGGGCCGCCAGATCTTCCCCAACCTCACGGTGCTGGAGAACCTGGTCGCCTTTGCCGAGAACCGATCGCAGCGCGCGCAGCCGTGGACGCCCGCCGGCGTCTTCGAGCTGTTTCCCAATCTGCAGGAAAGAGCAGACAACATGGGCAACCAGCTCTCGGGCGGCGAGCAGCAGATGCTGGCGATCGGACGCGCGCTGGTGACCAACCCGCATCTGCTGATACTGGACGAAGCCACCGAGGGGTTAGCCCCCCTTGTGCGCGAAGAGATCTGGAAGTGCCTCGGCCGTCTGCGCGAGGCGGGGCAGACCATCCTCGTCATCGATAAGTACATCGAGCGCCTGGTGCGCCTCGCCGACCGGCACACCATCATCGAGCGCGGCCGCGTCGCCTGGCAGGGCAGCTCGCGCGAGCTCGATGCCGACCGCGGCCTCTGGCACCGCTATCTGGGTGTGTAATGGAATCCTGGATCGACATCGCCGGCCGGCAATTGATCGTGCTCTTCTTCCTGGTCACCGGGGTCTCGAACCTCACCAAGGCGCGCATTTCGGATCACATCGAGCGCATGGGCGCATTCGGCGTGCCGTTCCCGGCGACGACATTCTGGCTCGGCATCGCGCTGCAGCTCACCGGCTGCGCGTTGCTCGCATTCGACTGGCACCCGGCCGTGGGGGTGATCTGCCTGATGGTGTTCACCATCACGGCGACGGCGATCTTCCACCGTTTCTGGACGAACAGCGACCCGGTGCAGCGGAACATCTCGCGCATCACGCTGCTCGGCAACCTCGCGATCCTCGGCGGCCTGCTCCTGCTGCTGGAGAACGTACGGTGACTGATTTGCGCTGGCCCCGCTCACAGGAGGACATCCGCCGCATCCAAAGCGAGCGCAAGCGCATCGCGGTCGAGCGTGCGCTGCAGTCGCCGTTCTGGAAGCGCCGCATGCCATCGATCGACCTCGCGCGCCTGGATGAGCCGGGTGTGTGGCGCCGCATACCGGTGCTAACCAAGGAGGATCTGCGCCAGATCCCTCCCGAGCGCTTCCACGACGAGTTCTGCATCGCGCCGCGCACCAAGGTCGTCGAGTACTGGCGCTCCGGCGGCGCCACCGGCCGGCCGCTCTTCTATCCGCGCTCGGCCGAGGACATGGTGACGAACCTCATGGCCTTCGAGCGCGCCTGGGCACTGATTGGCGCCACCGCCGACGATTGCGCGCACATCTCATTTCCGCTCGGCGTGCATCCGGTCGCGCATCTATACGCACGCGCCGCCATCAACCTCGGCATCGGCACCGTCTGGTGCGGCGCCGGCACCAATACGCCGTCGGAGACGCAGCTCGAGCTTATCGAGCAGTTGAAACCTACCATCTGGCTCGGCATGGCGAGCTACGGCCTGCACCTCGCCAACCTCGCCGAGGTGAAGGGCATCGATCTTTCCCGCTCGACGGTGAAGAAGCTCCTGGTCGCCGCCGAGCCGCTCTCGCCGGTGAAGCGCGAGAAGCTCGAGCGCGCCTGGGGCGCGGAGGTATTCGACCATTTCGGCATGACCGAAGCCGCGATCGTCTCGGGCGAGGCGCTCGGCCATCATGGGCTGCATGCCTTCACCGACCTCTGGTACCTGGAGGTGCTCGACGATCACGGCGAGCAGGCGCCTGATGGCGAAGTGGGCTCGCTGGTGGTGACGGCGCTGTGGTCGAACAGCATGACGCCGTTCCTGCGGTGGAGCTCGGGCGACCTGGTGTCGCTCTCACCCTCCGGCGGTGGCGAGCACCCGTGGTCGATTTTTCCGGTGATGCGCCACGCGCGGCGCACGGTCGGCTTCTTCAAGGTGCGCGGCGTCAACATCAACCATGCCGACCTCGAGGACGCGATGTTCCGCGACCCGGCAGTGGTCGACTTCCGCGCCGAGGTTTATAACGAGGGCGCGAACGACGTGCTTCATCTGCACGTCGAAACGAGGACTGGCGCGGCCGAGCGCATCGTGGACATGATGCGGAAGCACTTCCAGATCACGCCCGAAGTCACGCTGCTCGCGCGCGGCACCATCGCCAAGGATTTCGAAGCCAACGTGAAGGCGCCGCGCTTCGTGGACAAGAGAGGCTGAGGATGAAAGCGCTGCTCGCGTTGCTGGTCCTGCTCTCGCTACCGGTAGGAGCGCAAGAGTACCCGTCGAAGCCGGTGCGGCTCATCGCCGCCGCCGCGCCGGGCGGCAATCCTGACGTGCTCGGCCGCATGCTGGCGGCCAAGCTCTCTGATGCCCTCGGGCGTCCCTTCATCGTCGAGAACGTGCCCGGCGCGGGCGGTGTCGTCGCGGCGGAGATCCTCGCGCGCGCGCCGAACGACGGCCACGTCCTCATGCTCGGCGACTCGGGCGCGCTCGCGATCAACGTGGCGCTCAATCCCAAGCTCGGCTACCACCCGCTCAAGGACTTCACGCTCATCACGGCGCTCGCGGCGGTGCCGACGGTCCTCGTCGCGCCGGCGTCGCTTCCTGCGGGGTCGCTGCAGGAATTCGTGGCGCTCGCGAAGTCGAAGCCGGGGCAGCTTTCCTATGGCTCCGCGGGGAGCGGCTCGGTGCATCACCTGACGATGGCCGTGTTCGCCGCGCGCGCCGGCCTCGATATGCTTCATGTCCCCTATAAGGGCGGCTCCGCTCTGGTCGCGGCGGTGCTCACCGGCGAAGTGCAGTCGGGCTGGTCGGGCATCCCGAACGTCGCCTCGCACATCCGCGCCGGCAAGCTCAAGGTGTTCGCGATCAGCACCGCCCGGCGCTCGAGCTCGCTGCCGGGAGTGCCGACCGCGATCGAGCAGGGCTTCCCCGATTTCGACATCGCCACGGTGATCGGCCTGCAGGCGCCGCTCGGCGCGCCGCGCGAGGCGGTGACGCGGCTGCAGGCCGTCGTGGCGAAGGCGCTGCGCGAGCGCGAGTTCGCCGAGCGCATGGCCAACCTCGGCATGGAGCTGCGCGAGGACGGCACCGAGAGCTACATGCGCTTCGTCAAGGAAGATCTCGAGCGCTATGCGGCCGCCGTGAAGGCAGCAGGGATCCGGCATGATTGAGCTGCTGGCCGCGCTGTTGCTTTGTGTGCCGGCGCAAGCACAGGAGAGCTATCCGTCAAAGCCGGTGCGCATGCTCGCGGCGAAGCTGTCCGACGCGTTCGGCCGGCCATTCATCGTCGAAGATGTGCCGGGCGCGGGCGGCGTGGTGGCGGCAGAGCAGGTGGCGCGCGCGCCGGCCGACGGGCACGTGCTGATGCTCGGCAGCCCGAGCGCGCTCGCGATCAACATCGCGCTCAATCCCAAGGTGACCTATCACCCGCTGCGCGACTTCACCCCGATCACCGCGCTCGCCGCGGTGCCCTCGGTGCTGATCGCGCATCCGGGCGTGCCCGCGGCTTCGCTGCAGGAATTCGTCGCGCTCGCAAGAGCGAAGCCGGGCGACCTGAGCTACGGCTCGGCGGGCGCCGGCTCGATTCACCACCTGACGATGTCGGCATTCCTCGCACGCGCGGGCAAGCTGCGCGTCTATGCGATCAGCACCGCGCAGCGCTCGGCGATGCTGCCCGACGTGGCGACGGTGGCCGAGTTCGGCTATCCCGGCTTCGACATCGCCACGGTGATCGGCCTGCAGGCGCTGCGCGAGCGCGATGTCGTCGAGCGGATGGCGAACCTGGGAATGGATCTCATGGAGAGCGGCACCGAGCACTATGCGCGCTTCCTCAAGGAAGACCTCGAGCGCTACGCGATGGCGGTGAAGGCCGCGGGGATGAAGCATGAATGAGCTTGATCGCATCCGCACCGACGTGGTGGGCAGCCTGCTGCGCCCGGCGCGGTGGAAGGAGGCGCGCCTCGCGCTGGAGACGGGAAAGCTCTCACCGCAGGAATTCGCCGGCATCGAGCTCGAATGCGTCGAGCGCCACGTCGCGCTCCAGGAGAAGACCGGCCTCGACGTCGTCACCGACGGCGAAGTGAGCCGCCTCAACTTCCAGGACAGCTTCGGCCTCGCGGTCAGCGGCTACCAAATTGGAGAACTGCGGGGCTCGGATACCGTTGGCACGCACGAGCGGCGCGTCGCCGGCAGCACGCCGCTCGCGCGCTGGGAGATCCCCGATCTCGCCGCGCCGGGTACGCCCGTGGTGCATCGGCGGCCGGTGGTGAAGAAGCTCGAGCTGGTGCGCAATCCCCCGCTCGACGAATACCGGCGCGTCGCGCCATTGGCGAAGAAGCCGGTCAAGGTTTCGCTGATTGGACCCGACCGCGTGATGCAGCGCTTCGACCACGCGGGGTCCAAAGCGGTATATGCGAGCGTGGATGCATTCGTGGACGATGTCGTCGCGATCCAGCGCCGCATGATCCAGGCGCTGGTCGACGCCGGTTGCAAGTACGTGCATATCGACGAGCCGGGCTACACCGCGTACGTCGATGAGCCATCGCTCGAGGCGATGCGCAAGCGCGGCGAGGATCCGATGCAGAACTTCTCGCGCTCGCTGCGCGCGAACGCCAAGCTGGTCGAGAACTTCCCCGGCGTCACCTTCGGCATCCATCTCTGCCGCGGCAACCAGCGCAGCATGTGGCACCGCGAGGGCAGCTACGACGCGATCGCCGAGCGCCTGTTCAACGAGCTGCCGCACCAGCGCTTCCTCCTCGAGTACGACAGCCCGCGCGCCGGCAGCTTCGCGCCGCTGCGCTTCGTGCCGAAGGACAAGATCGTGGTGCTCGGCCTCGTCAGCACCAAGGTGCCCGAGCTCGAGCCGGCCGACGCGCTCGCGAGCCGCATCGAGGAAGCGGCGAAGTACGTGCCGCTCGAGCGCCTGGCGATCAGCCCGCAGTGCGGCTTCGGCTCCGACGTGGTCGGCAACTTGATCAGCGAGGACGACCAGAAGCGCAAGCTCGAGCGCGTGGTGGAAGTCGCCCGCCGGGTGTGGAGATGAGCATGCAATGCGGAATTTTCGACTGGGTCGAGGCCTCGCAGACGCGCACGCCGGGCGAGGTCTACCGGCACAAGCTCGAGCTCGCCGAGGCCGCGGACAAGGCGGGCTTTGATGCCTACATGATGGCGGAGCACCAAGGCACGCCGCTGTCGATCGACGCGAGCCCGAGCGTGCTGCTTGCCGCCATGGCGCAGCGCACGCGGCGGCTGCGCATCGGCGCGCTCACGTTCTGCCTGCCCTGGTACAACGCCTACCGCTGGTACAACGAAGTGTGCATGCTCGACCAGCTCTCCGGCGGGCGCCTCGAGCTCGGCGTCGGGCGCGGCGTGTCGCCGATCGAGTCGCTGATCTTCGGCATGCAGAACATCGAGCAATCGCGCGAGCGCTACCGCGAGACGCTGGAAGTGTTCTTCGAAGCCTGCCGCGAGCGCGTGCTCAACTACCAGGGCAAGTACTTCCAGTACCGCGACGTCGAGCTCTACAACAAGCCGGTGCAGCAGCCCTACCCGCCGCTCTGGTTCCCGAGCTCGAACCGCGACTCGATCGAGTTCACCGCGAGCCACGGCTATCACACCGCGCTCCTCATGCGGCCGGTCGACTGCAAGCCGCTGTTCAACCACTACCGCGAGACCTGGGAGCGCCACCGCAACGATCCGGGGCGGCACAACGCCCACGTCGCAAGACCGCATCTCGCCAAGACCCAGCACATGGTGATCGCCGAGACCGAGGAGGAAGCGAAGCGCCTGGGCGTCGAGGCCTATGCCACCTGGGCGAGCCACATCCACCACCTCACGCGCAAGCACGGTCGGCCCGACGTGCACAAGACCGATCCCTTCGATCCCGACTCCGCGCAGCCGCTGGTGGTCGGCACGCCGCGCAGCGCGCTGGAAAAGATCCAGGCGATGCTCGATCTCACCACCGCGAACTACCTGCTCTGCGTCTTCTCCTTCGGCGACCTCGCTCCCGAGCACGCCATGCGCTCGCTCGAGCTCTTCACCAAAGAGGTGATGCCGAACCTCAAATAAAGGGGTCAGAGCAATTTTCCTGTAACTACTGAGCAATGTAGGTGTTACAGGAAAATTGCTCTGACCCCTTTTTCTTAGCGGGCGAGCCGCTTCATCGCTCCGTCGTAGTAGGAGAGATCGAGATACCGGTCCGGCGCGGGCGCACTTCCGCCCCAGCTGCCTTCGATTTCCGCGCGCAGCGCGAGCACGTTGCGAAAGCCCTCCATGTCGAAGCGCGCGTCCTTGGCGATGCCGAACTTCGGGTCGGTCATGAGCTGCCAGGTCTGCGCCGCGTTCTCGGTGCTCACCTTCAGGCGCTCGGCGAGGATTCGCACCGCGGCATCCTTGTTGGCTGGCGCCATCGCCCAGCGCGTGCCTTCGATCAGGCCGGCGATGTAGCGCTCCAACGTATCGCGGTTCGCCTGGCCCCATCTGCGCAGGACGAAGGTGCCGTTCGCCTGATAGGGACCGATGAGGTCGGTGGCGCGGCCCATGCTCTTCAGGCCGGCCGCCTTGGCATCGAGCGAGAACGGCAGGTTGAGCATCGCCGCCTTGTAGGCCTTGTTCTCCTTCATGCCGCGAAGGCGCAGGCCGGTGCCGCCGATCGGATGGATCTTGTAGTCGGCGCCCTCCTTGAGGCCGTTCATCAGCAGGATCTTCTTGAGCTGCAGCGCGTACGCCGTGTTGGGCGCATCGACGAGCAGCGTGTGGCCCTTGAGGTCGGCGAAGGAGCGCACGTCGGGCTGCACGATGAACTCGTTCATGCTGCTGTCGCCGCCGGTGACGATCACCACATCCTCCTTGGCGAGCTCGACCATCGCCACCGCGTTGTCGACCGCGGCCTGCGCGATCTCGAACTCGCCCTTGGCGAGCCCGGCGCGCTGTTCGTCGGAATTCGCGGTGAACAGGATCTCCACCTTGAGGCCGTGGCGCTCGAAGATGCCCTGCGATGCCGCGGACAGGGCGGGCAGCGCCTGTGCGCCGGGAAACATCTTGACCTTGAGCGCGGTCTGCGCCCACGCGGGGGTCGCGACCAGGCAAACGAGAGCGAACAGGATGCGCAGCATGGTGATCCTCCTCCTCCAGTGGGCGGCTAGATTATCATCGGCACTCCGGAGGAAACGCCATGCTGCAGGAACGTATTCCCGATCTTTCGAAATGCGTCGAGCCCGATCGCGTGCGCCGCGAGGTGTATACCGACCCGGACATTTTCGAGCTCGAGATGCAGCGCATCCACGAGCGCGTGTGGATCTATTGCGGGCACGAGAGCCAGGTGCCGAAGGCCGGCGACTACTACGCGGTACAGATCGGCCGCCAGCCGATGCTGATGGTGCGCGGCGCCGACGGCAGCGTGAACGTGCTCTACAACCGCTGCCCGCACCGCGGCAACATGATGTGCGGCGACCGCAAGGGCAACACGGGCGAGTTCTTCCGCTGCTCCTACCACGCCTGGACCTTCCAGCACGACGGCAGACTGCGCTCGATCCCGATGATGGAATCGGGCTACGCGGGTACGCGCTTCGGCAAGGACAATCCCGACTGCAGCATGAAGCGCGCGGCGCGCGTCGAGAACTACCGCGGCTTCGTGTTCGCCAGCCTGGCCGCCGATGGACCCACGCTCGCCGAATTTCTCGGTGAATCGAAGGTCGCGTTCGACGATATGTGCGACCGCGCCCCGCAGGGCGAGGTCGAGATCGTGCCGAACTGCTTCCGCGTCATCCAGCATTCCAACTGGAAGATCTTCCTGGAGAACCAGCTCGACGCGCTGCACCCCTCGGTGGTCCACCAGTCCACCGGGCGCGCGGCGCACGACATCGAGAAGAAGATCGAGAAGCAGACCGGAAGCGCGCCGCTCTCCTACCACATGCTTTCGGCATTCGCGACGGTCACCATCGACAAGTGGGACAACTTCCAGACGCTCAACTATCCGCAAGGCCACTGCATCCTTACCGGCTACATGGGCCTTCGCCCCACCGATCCGGATACGCTCGCCTACGACAAGATCATGATCAAGGCCTACGGCAAGAAGCGCTTCGAAGAGATCGTCGGGGTCAACATCCACCACGTGCTGATCTATCCCGGCCTCTCGGTGCAGTCGCCGCTCCAGCAGCTGCGGGCGGTGCGCCCGCTGGGCGTCGACCGCACGCTCACCGAGATCTGGCACTTCCGGCTGAAGGGCGCGCCCGAGCCGATCTACCGGCGCTCGCTCGCCTATTACAACCTGGTCAACTCGCCCGCGACGCTGATCAACGCCGACGACCTGGAGAACTTCTGGAAGTGCCACCAGGGCCTCTCGAGCGACGGCGGCGACTGGGTGAGCTTCGGGCGCCATTACGGGCGCGACATCGAGAGGAATGGCGCGGTCGAGACGGCGCCCAACTGCGGCACCTCGGAAGCACCGATGCGCGGGCAGATGAAGGCCTGGGCGGAGTACATGCGTGGCTAAGAAACCCGCCCTGAAGAAGGCCAATGGCCGCGAAGTCCAGTACGAGGCCGAGCAATTCCTCTACCGGCAGTCGGAGCTGCTCGACTCGAAGAAATGGCAGGACTGGATCGACCTCTTCACCGACGACGGCATTTACTGGATGCCGCCTGACGCCTCGTACAAGACCTGGGACGGCCAGCCGGCGATCTTCGCCGAGGACAAGAACCTGATGACCGTGCGCATGAACCGCGTGCTGCATCCGGACGCCTGGTCGCAGCGCCCGCTGTGGGGCACCAACCACGTCGTGTCGAATGTGGTCATCGAGAAGGAAACCAAGGATGCGGTGGTGGTGCGCTCGCGCTTCCACATGATGGAG
>DASXRW010000056.1:0-1900 GCA_036506355.1 Burkholderiales bacterium | reverse complement strand
GCACGATGTCTCCCGCCGTAACGCGGTACTCGACCTGCAGATTCTTGCCGACCGACCATCCGCGCCCGTGCAGCGCCGCTAAAAGCGGTTCGGTCAAATAGCGCGCCGCTGTATTGGCGAGGATTCCGAGACGGTAGAGCTTTGCTGGGTTCTGCGACCACACGACTTCTGGCGCGAAGACGGCGACACACATCCAGCCGATGGCCCTTCTGCGTTTCACTTCCCCTCCCGCGCCAAAACGTGGTCTGTCCCTGATTTCAGGTTTTCAGCACTAGCAACCCTTTAAGGTACTCGCCCTCGGGAAACTCCAGCGCCACGGGATGATCGGCGGCGGCGCTGAAGCGCTCGACGATCTTGGCGTCGGCGCCCGCATCGAGCGCCGCGCCGGCGACGATCGACTGGAAGAGCGCGGCGTCGACGCCGCCCGAGCACGAGAAGGTGGCGAGCAGGCCGCCGGGCCGCAGCAGCTTGAAGGCGAGCAGGTTGATGTCCTTATAAGCGCGCGCGGCGTTCTTCGCCTGCGCCGCGGTTGGCGCGAACTTCGGCGGATCGAGCACCGCGAGATCGAACTGCGCGCCGCGGTCGCGCAGCGTGCGCAGGTGGGCGAAGGCGTCGGCCTGCACGAATTCCGCCTTGCCCACGTCCACGGCGTTGGCGGCCAGGTTCTCGCGTGCGACCTCCAGAGAGGGCGCGGAGCTCTCGATCGCCAATACGCGCTTCGCGCCGCCGGCGAGCGCGTTGATGGCGAAGCCGCCGGTGTAGCAGAAGCCGTCGAGCACTTCGCGCCCGGCGGCGAGCGCGCGTACGCGCTGGCGGTTCTCGCGCTGGTCGAGGAAGAAGCCGGTCTTCTGGCCCTGCTCGACGTCGACCTTGAAGTTCAGCCCGTATTCGATGATCGGGCAGCGCGCCGCGGCGCGGTTGCCGCGCACGAAGCCCGAGCGCGGCTCGAGGCCCTCGAGCTTGCGCGTCTCGGCATCGGAGCGCTCGTAGATCGCCTCGCAGCCGGTCAGCTCAGCGAGCGCATCGAGGATCGGGTCGCGCCAGCGCTCGACGCCGGCAGCGAGAAACTGGGCGACCAGCACATCAGCATAGCGGTCGACGACCAGGCCGGGCAGGCCGTCCGATTCGGCGTGCACCAGGCGCAGCGCGTTCGCGTGCTTCGCGGCGGGCAGGCTCTCGCGCACCGCGAGCGCGCGCATCACGCGGTTGCGGAAGAACGCGGCGTCGACCTCCTCGGCCGGATCGAAGGTCCATACCCGTGCGCGGATCTGCGATTGCGGGCTGAAGGCGGCGCGCGCCCATGTCTTGCCGGAAGTGTCGCGCAGCTCGACCGTGTCTCCCGCCTTCGGCTGGTCGGTCACGCGCTCGATCGCGCCGGAAAAGATCCACGGATGGCGGCGGCGCAGCGATTTCTCGCGCCCGGCTTTGAGGTGAATCACTTCTTCCTGGCGCGCGGATGCGCCGCGTCGTAGACCTTCGCGAGCGCCTGGAAATCGAGGTGTGTATAGACCTGCGTCGTCGAGATGCTCGCGTGGCCCAGCATCTCCTGTACCGCGCGTAGGTCCTGCGAGGACTGCAGCAAGTGCGACGCGAACGAGTGGCGCAGCATGTGCGGATGCACCCGCTCGCCGAGCCCGCTCGCGCGCGCCCAGGCGGCGAGGCGCGTACCGACCACGGCCGGTGAGATGCGCTTGCCGCGCGCGCCGACAAACAGTGCTTTCTCGGCCGGCTGCGCGAGCCCGGCGCGCGCGTCGAGCCATGCCTGCAGAGCTTCGCGCGCCTTTGCGCCTACGGGCACGGTGCGGGTCTTGGCGCCTTTGCCCGTCACGGTCACCTCGCCTTGCCTGAGATCGAGGCGTCCATCGGCCACGTCGAGGGCGACGAGCTCGGCGAGGCGCAG